>CAYHRX010000384.1:0-3957 GCA_964359075.1 uncultured Chitinophagales bacterium | reverse complement strand
ACCACAAGGCCCGTCACCACGCACGAGTCGGCAATGATGGTGATGACGCTGCCGTTCCCGTCGCCACGGACCACCGGCTTATCAAGTCCGATGAGTGTCAGTCGTTTGTTGATGAGGAGATTACCGGCATATGTTCCGGCAGGGATGAGGAGAGTGTCACCAGGCCGCGATGAAACGATTGCAGATTGGAGATCCCGATGGCTCGCAAGCGCACAGTTGACGATCACTGTCAGCAAGCATACCGCGATCCGTAATGTGTGATCCGTCGTCATTGCATCACCATCCACAACACTACGCCAAAGACAATAGACTGTGCCAGCAGCAGGAAGCCCAGGTTCTTGAAGCGCACGCGGCTCGAAAGCTTGTACGTTCCATAGATCGCATGCAGGAACATCGGCACGAATGCGAGGAGCGCCAGCGCCACGGTGAATTGCACCGCTACTATCGCGACCACCGCAACATGATACAGGAGGTTCAGCTTGCCAAGAGAGAGTTTGTCAACGAAAGCCCACTCCGCTTTCTTTTCCGAGGCAGCACGGATCTTCATGTGAACATAGAACACGCTGCAGCCGAAGAAAAGATAGTTCAGCAGCCAGAGTGAGAATGCTGTCCGATCCAATGTCCCGGCTGACACGTAGTAGGCACTCGGTGCGCCGAGCGAGAGTCCAAAGACGGCAAGCAAATCACCGGAGATTGTCTTCGGGTTGCGTCGAGACAGGAAAAAGTTGATGAGAAAGGACACCATGCCCACCCCCCCGATTGCCAACAGTAGCCAGAATCCCTGGAAAAGTAACGGGACCATGAAGGCTGCGCCGACAAGCAAATACACCACCGCCCAGAACCATGCCTGGTGTAGCTTCTCAGCAGGTTGCTTCCCGACAAACGTGTTCCGCAGGATCACGTGCACGGGGACATAACTCATGAACACGCCAAGCGCCGAACACGCCAGCAGCAGAAGGTCGAGCGAGAACTTGCCCGTGATGCTGCCTGCCACAAGCATGGGCACGAATAGCACCGCCCAAGCGCCATGTTCTTTCGGTATGATTGGCTGTGGGATATTCATCCAGCTTCCAAATTAAACCGCAGAGAGCGCAGAGAACACAGAGATAAGTCTTGAATCCACGAATCAACCCCTCAGTAACCTCGGTGTCGTCTGCAGTTGCCTTTTCCTAGGCTCTCTTTCCTTTTGACCACGCTTTCCTTGAGAGCCACATAGCAACCAGAAGAAACAGTGAAACCACTGCCATGAAATATGATCCGACATCGGGGAAGCTGTACACCTCAAAGTTCGCCATTGTGACGTGGCCAAAAATCGGCGGCGTGAATGGCGGCACTTTCACCGCAGCCGTAGGGTCAAGGTCGTGACCGTAGAGATAGAGCTTGTGGTAAAAACTCCAGAGCGAGAACAATCCAAAATAGGTGAAGAGCACAAACAGGTCTACAAGCTTCGTCATCCTTCCTAACACAACGACACGCAGCGCAAGCAACATCACGCCGCCAATAACGAACGGGATCCACTTGAACTCCGTGAAGTCGTCCTCCTTCAGCGCCCTCATGCCGATGTAGTGGTTGAGAGCATTGATCTCCTTCAGGTCGTCCCTGTTGGCGGTCTTCCCACCTTCAAGCTTCGAAGAGTATATGTTCAATACCAATCCATCCGGGAACTGGTTGGAGTACAGCGTCATGTTCCAAAGCGGGAACCAAAATGTCGGAAGCAACATTGCTGCCGCAACAGCGATGATGACCCTGCTTCGCAGATCAATCGGTGTCGCGAAGAACGATGTTGCTCTTTCTACAAGCTTCTGCATCTCAATCCATCCTTTCACAACCCCTCCCTGCCCTCCCCTTCTTTACGGGGAGGGTCGGGGAAGGGGCTATCTTTCGCAGCGTTTCAAGCGTCACTTCGTCGCCACTGACTTGGCGTTTGTCTTCGTGTGCGTTGAAGCCGTTGATCCGCTTCCTTTCACGAGCAGATATCCCTGCATCTCCTGGTGCAGCGCAGAGCAGAAGTTGGTGCAGTAGAAAGGATACACGCCGGCTTTGTCGGCAGTGAACTCGATCGTCTTCGTCTCGCCCGGATCCACAACCACATTAATGTTGTACTCGTTCAATCCGAAGCCATGGAGCTCATCCGTCGTCTGCTCGATGTTGGTTATATAGATCGTGACTTTGTCGCCCTTGTTGACCGAGATTGTGGTCGGCTCAAAGCTCGAGCGGACAGCAATCATGTACACTTCAACGTTTTTGCCGCTGCGGACAACCTTCGAATCCTTCAGATCCCAGATTGCTTTGGGATGTTTGTTCTCTTCCTTCGGATACACCTCGATGGGTTTCAGCTTGTCGGCCTTGATCATCTGTGCATAGTGCGGCTCGGGTTCGGTGAACGCATCATACAACAGACCCATCTTCTCGCCAGAGATGTCGATAAGCTGCGACGCTTCGGGTTGCGAAGGACCGACGCTCAGGTGGCGTCCGTGTGACAGCTTGTTCAGAGCAACGAGGAACTCGCCGGTTGGATGTTTCGTGTCGCCCTCTGATGCGGTAAGGTGGCCGATGTTGTACGAGACGGGAATCTTGTCAACAACTTCCCAGGTGCCGAGCTTCCACTTTGCCACCGCACTCTCGACAAACAACGAGGTGTATGCATTCCCTTTGTCATCAAACTGCGTGTGCAGCGGACCAAGACCAACGTTGACTTCAGCGTCTTTGATCGCATCATAGTTCAGGACAGGAATGCCATCCTCGTTGCCTGTGAAGTCCTTCTTCTGAATTGCAGTCAGCATCTTCTCGATATTGAACACGGTCGTGATGCTCTGGAGCTTTCCGCTGGCAATGATGTACTTGCCATCCGGGCTCACGTCCACGCCGTGCGGTGATTTCGCCGCAGGCAGAAGATACACAATGCCTTCCACATTCTTCGGATCGATGACCTTCACTCCGCCTATCATCTTGAACTTGCCATCCTTGATTGCCTTCTCTGCTGCCGGCCAGTTTACTGCGGCAACATAGTCCCGATCCTTTTGTGTGGATGTTACTTCCAGCTTCCCAGTAGCCCGCTCGCTGTTGTAGCATGTCCAGAATCCCCAGTCCTTGCTCGGTCCCTTCCCCGCATCGCCGAGGTCGTAATTGAATGGCGGCATCAGGACTTCCCACCCGAGCGACATGTTGCCCGTATTTTTGTCGACAGCAATACCTGCAACGATACCTTTGAACTTCGTTGCGTAGTCTTCGATCTTCTCATAGGTTCCCTTTGGAAGAGGAATTGAGAACCGCGAGCCTGCGAGAATGTACTCGGTATTCTCCGTGCAGAACGACGAGCAGTGGTTGCCGGAGACGTTCGGAATCGGTCCGAGGATTTGCTTCGTCTTGAAATCGCGCAGGTCTATCCGCGCCATGCGGTTGTTTGCATTGTCGGAGATGAACAGCCAGCGTCCGTCATAATCACCATTTGTTTCACTGATAGAGGGATGATGTGCATCGCCCCACGTGAACCCGCCGAGCATCTCCTTTGATTCCTTGTCGAAACCATAGCCCGTGGCAGGATAGGGCGTGAACACCGGAATCGTTGATATGTGCCGCATCGAGGGGACGCCATAGACGTATACCTGGCCTGAGTGTCCTCCCGACTTGAAGATGTAGTACTTGTCCATGTCGCCAGGTGCAACGTACGTCTTCAGCGCCGCCTCCTGGACATCGGAACGGGCACCCTCGCCGCCGCGCCCTCTCTTCTCGCCGCCACAGCCAACGAGCAATGCAGCAACGAGCACTACGAACACTGCAAGTTTTGTTTTCATGATGGTTGACTCCTTGTTTGTGTTGATGGATTACCCGATGAAAAATCCAGCGGGTGTTGGTTAAGTGGATTAGTGTCTGGTGCTAATTGGTTTTGACGCAACTTGTTTGGCTTCCTGCTTGCGTTGCTGCTGCTTGATCTCGTATGCCAGGCGCAACTTCTCA
>CAYHRX010000383.1:0-3962 GCA_964359075.1 uncultured Chitinophagales bacterium | reverse complement strand
CGAACCCCGAACTTGCGCTCTACATGGACGCCAGTCAGTTTGGCGGCGCGGTGCCTGCACTCTCGGCACTCCGTGTTCAGTCGCAGTCCTATCCCGCCATCGGAATCATTCCCGGATACACGACGCCCGGCTTTGATTTCAGGAATACACGCGATGGCGCGTGGGCAGTTACGCGTCTCGTTCCACCTCCGCCTCTCGGCGGGACCGCCTTCGCTGCACCGATCATGCCTCCGCTTGTTGCACAAGGGAAGCCTCGTGCAGTTGACATCTATCCGATCTTCTACTTTGGCGTCCCGAACCTGATCCCGTATCAGCTTGCAACCGGAAAGACAGGTGGACCACTTAGTGCAGGCAAACCGTTCATCCATAACTTCCTCCCCATTACTCAGACTCCGGGCGGAACGTTGTACGGTGGCGACATGCTTCGACTGAACATGGCAACACCCGTTACTCCACGTACTGGAGGCGAGTGGACAGGGAACGCTCGCATGGGCTTGATTCGTGCAGCCGTTCTCGGTCTCACGAATCCAACCTGGGGTGGAACTTCCATTCAGCGTATTCCCCACATGGATGGCTTCCCCAATGGACGCAGGCTTGAGGACGACGTTACTACGATTGAGCTGCAGGCTGTTGGCGGATTAGTCCTCGCTGCAGTGGGCTTGCCATTCAACGATGCAGTCGCGGCGAACTACTCAGACCTCGCATCACCATTCTTGTTGGCTGAATTGACGTACAACGCGGGCCCAACAGCTAACGACGTGCCGTTGTTAACAGCCTTCCCGTATCTTGCAGATCCCCATCGCGGTTACGACTACGTGAAGAAGCTGACGACTGGCGGTCCTACAACAGATGTACCGATTGGTGGTGGACTAGGGATCGGCGTGCCTAAGGCATTCCTCATTGACCAAAACTATCCTAATCCTTTCAACCCATCAACTACAATCCGCTATCAGATTTCACAGAAGGACGTGGTGAAGTTGAAGGTATACAACACGCTCGGACAGGAAGTAGCCACGATTGTCAACGGCGAGCAGGAAGCGGGAACTCACACGGCGACCTGGGATGCGAAGAACGTTGCAAGCGGAACCTACTTCTACCAGTTGGAAGTTGGAGGTACGGCACTGCCGGCAAAGAAGGCCATCTTATTGAAGTAAACCTCAGAACAACTCATGGGCTTCGGCATGAAAAGGATCGAGGCGGAGATGGTTGCCGGAGCCCAGGTTGTTCTTCACCAAAGGAGTGTTATGAAGAAGAAAGTAGGTTTTGTACAGTTTGTTGCAGGCGCCGTTGTGCTAGTTGCCATTGCTGGTTATCTCTATGGTAAGCGTCCAATCGATGGAAACCCAATCCCGACACTCAGCCCACGTAACGGCGATGCAGATGCATCCGCAGAATACCTCAACGCACAGAAAGCTGTCCAGTTCTACAGAGATGAGATACATAAGAATCCCGATGCAGTGAAGAACTACATTGAGCTTGCACAGATCTTCCTTCAGGAGGCACGCGTTACTGCAACACATCATGACTATGTCCCGAAAGCAACCTCCCTCCTGGAAGAAGCCCTGAAGCGGGACCCAGACAACTTCGAAGCCCTGATTACAAAGGCTTCGATGCTGTTGACGCTTCATCACTTCAGCGAAGCAAGGGACATATCCGAGAAGGCATTGAGAACGAACCCATACAACGCGGCATGCTATAGTACGCTAGTCGATGCTCTGGTTGAGTCGGGTGAATATGATCAGGCGGTCACCGTGTGCGATAAGTTGATGAGTGTACGTCCCAACCTCCCCGGTTATGCTCGGGTGTCGTATCTTCGCGAGTTGCATGGTGATACTCAGGGAGCCAAAGAAGCTATGAAGATGGCTGCGGATGCCGGTATTTACGGACAGGAACAACGCGCATGGGCACTGTACAATCTGGGAAATCTCTTTCTCCACGAAGGCAAGCTTGATACTGCTGAGTTCATCTATAAAGGCATTCTCGAAGAACGATCCAACTATGCATATGCCTTGAGCGGACTGGCACATGTACGTTATGCCCAACGGAAGAGCGGGGAGGCAGTTGAACTCTTGAAGACGGCGTACGATCTCATGCCCGAGCATGCGTTCCTGGAGCAATTAGTCGACCTCTATAAGGCGCTTGACAGAAAGGAAGAGGCCGACAAGACAATCCAACGTGTGCTGCAAGAATTCAAGGACCACAACGTGGAGGGCTGGAACGTAGCAAGAGAGTATGCAATGTTTGCGGCTAACCAAGGGATCAACTTGCCTGAAGCGCTGAGCCTGGCGGAAAGCGAATACAAGAGCAGGCCGAACAACATCGAAGCTCTGCAAACGTATTCGTGGACTTTGCACAAGAATGGACGAAGCACGCAGGCCCTCCCTTACATTGAACGGGCACTGCGTCTGGGCACACAGAATGCCGTATTGTTCTATCAGACAGGAGTGATATACAGAGCAGCCGGGAAGGTCGGACAGGGAAACGAATATTTTCACAAGGCCTTGACGCTAAGCCCCCGATTTCATCCGCTCTTCGCTGATGATGCGCGGAGAGAGCTTGGACTCAACAGCACCATTGCGTACCAGAACTAAATTCTCTGTATATTCCCATGCACTCGTTCATCCATGGGAGTCCTACTTGACTCTGTCGATCTTAGGCCTTGGCTTTGTTCTCGGTGTCAAGCATGCGCTGGATACCGATCATCTTGTCGTAGTATCGACCATCGTAGGTGAGCAAAGGGGAATACTCAGTTCCGTGAATGGTGTGTGTCCTCCACCGGAGCAAAGCGTACCATCAGACGGTTGGAAGCATCATCGATGGCGACCAACAGGCAACATGCAGGACCACGTCCCTCGAACCAATCGTGTGGGCTGTCGTCGAATTGGATGAGCGAGCCAATCGCCGAACGAGGAAGACGCTTCTTCCGGTGCGGACGCTTCTTGCGACTGCCCGACCACAAGCTGGCACCGACGAGCCAGCGCGTTGCGGTCTGGCGCGAGAGGCGCAGTTCATGATACAGTTCCAGCTTTTCCACAAACAGTGTCGGGCCATAGTCGGAGTATTGTTCCCGATACAGCCGCAACGCTTTCGTTCGGGTAGGCTTTGTTGGAGGCTCGCCCTCGTAATCGGTGAACGAGTCCTGCCGCTCCCCTCAAGCGGTAGTGGTGCAGAATCCGGTACATCTGGCGCTCACTGATATCAAGTGCCTCGGCGCCCTCGATCACCGTCAGATCCTCCTGTTCGACGCGGGTGATAATCTTCAATCGTTCCATTTCTCGGTAGCTGATGTACAAGGTTGTCGTCACGGTCGGGAGTCCTTTCGTTATCCAAACTCCCACCTTACCTGACATTTCTACTGAGCTATTACACGGGCCGATGAAAAAGTGCTTTTGGTCTTGACATTTGGAGAAATTGTATGTAAGTTTGCGCGGTCTATCGTTGCCACGACCCAGCAGTTTTTTTTCTCGGTCGACCCCTGGCGGCTGGTGGTTTGCTAGTCGAGGAAGGCCGGTGTTCTTGCCAAAGAAAAAGTAGAGCAGGGGGGGCTTTGAGTTTTTAATCTTTAAGCTTATCCCGACCTCTGTCGGGGTAAGGACACAGAAACCCGTAAGCAAGCTTCCATGGTCGTGGCAACGATCGAGCTTACGGGTTTTTTTTTGTGCTCTTTGTGGAAAGACAAGCAATCCGACACAGCAAACAACAACTGAAGGAGATATCGAAAATGGAAAAGACAAAAAAGGACAAGGTGGATTTTGATTTGGGATTAGGAGGAATCCTTAAAGGCATTGGCTCTCTCTTGGATTTCGTCGCTGAAATGGAAAAGAAAGGTGTGACAGAGGTGAAGAGAGAAGGCCAGTTTGGGAAAGACTTCAAGGCCGTCTACGGTTTCTCTGTGAAATTTGCCGGCGAAGGCAAACCGACAGTGGAGCCTTTTGGCAATATTCGAGAAGACAAGGAAAAAG
>CAYHRX010000382.1:0-3965 GCA_964359075.1 uncultured Chitinophagales bacterium | reverse complement strand
ACGAGTCTTTGTTTTTTCATCTTCTCATCCACCTTACATCACACAATCCTTCTATAGGAGGAACTTATGAAGCTAACCTTTACCAAATGGTTTGCGCTAGCAGTAGTCGCTTTGCTCTGCATTGGAAGCTCCGTCGTTCTGGCTCAGGGCGTAACTACCGCCGCCATCAACGGCAAGGTCACAAGCACGACGGGCGAGGTGCTCCCCGGAGCAAACATCATCGCGGTACACAATCCCACTGGCACGACGTATGGCACAAGCTCTCGGGAGGATGGCCGATACAATCTGCCAAACCTCCGAGTCGGTGGTCCGTACACTGTGACCGTTTCGTTTGTCGGATACAAGAAGGGGGTACGAGAGGACATCTACCTTCAGTTGAGCCAGAACTTTACTACCGATTTCTCCCTCATTGAGCAGGCCGTTGAGGTCAGTGGAGTGACGGTCGTTGGCGAACGAAATGCGATCATGAGCGCTGGTCGTACCGGCGCAGCGATGAGCGTTAGCCGGGACCAGCTTGGGGCAATCCCGACAACCTCGCGCAACTTCGCCGACGCGCTCAAGATGTCTCCACTGTTCATCGGCTACAATGCGGGAGGTAGGAACAGCAAGTTCAACGATATCAAAATTGACGGCGCGGTGTTCAACGACCTTTTTGGCCTTTCCGGCACCGGTCAACCGGGCGGCGGTATAGGTACATCCATCAGCCTTGATGCACTTCAGGAATTTCAGGTTGTCATCGCACCCTTTGACGTCCGTCACGGCGGTTTCACGGGCGGCGGCATCAACGCCATCACACGGAGTGGAACCAACAAGTACACTGGTTCTGCGTACTACTACGGACAAAACCAGGATTTCAGAGGCACCAGCCCCGACACACTCAAATTGAAACTGGCCAACTACACTGACTACACGTTAGGGTTCCGTGTCGGCGGGCCGGTGATCGAGAACAAGCTTTTCTTCTTCGTGAACGGGGAAATGAGGAAAAGGACAGATCCGATCACCCGCATTTTCGGGGCAGCATCGAACGCGACGAATCAGTACGCCCTGAAAGTCGATAGCCTGAACAAGTTCCTCAACATCCTGAAGAGCAAATACGGATACGATCCAGGCTCCTATACCGATATTACATTCGAGAATCCGCTCAACAAGTTCTTTGCCCGGTTAGACTACAATCTGAGCCAGGAGCATCGCCTCTCCTTGCGGCACAACTACAGCGATGGCTCCAATGACAATTCGCCGAGCGGCGGTGCGATTTTTCCCTCGAATGAGCGCTACAAGGTCGTGAACGCGAGCAACTCCACCGTTCTCAAACTGACCAGCGCAATCGGCAATACAATGGCGAACGAGGTGATCATCGGGTACACCACCATTCGCGACAAGCGATCCATCTACGGCGCGGTGTTCCCCGAGATTACAATCAAGAACGCGGGACTCGGCGGCGGCACCGATCTTCGAGCCGGTGCGGAAACCTTCTCCAATGCCAACGCGCTCGATCAGGACATCATGGAATTCACGGATAATTTCACGTATTTCATGGGTGAGCACACGTTCACGGTTGGCACCCAGAACTACTACTTTAAGTTCTTGAACCTGTATATCCGCAACATCTACGGAAACTATGAATTCACAAACCTGGATAATTTCAATGCCGGCAAACCATCCCGCTTCCAGTTGAGTTACTCGTTGCTGCCAGGTATCTCACAGCCAAGCGCATCCTTCACCGGCCTGCAGCTTGGATTCTATGCCCAGGATGAGTGGAGAATCTTGCCGAATTTGAAGGTTAACTTCGGCTTGCGACTCGATATCCCGACGTTCCCCGACAAGCCTCTCTACAATCCATCCATCGATACGTTGTTTGGCGCACGGGGATTAGCGACCAACAAGGTCCCGAGCGGCTTGCTCCTCTTCTCGCCGCGCGTCGGCTTCAACTATGACCCGGCAGGCGACAGAACATGGCAGGTTCGCGGCGGCGCAGGCATTTTCACGGGACGCATCAGTTATGTCTGGTTGTCGAATCAGTACGGCAATACAGGTATGGATCTCGCACGCTTCGATGTCTCCGCGATTCCGACGGGCTTCACGTTTCAACCGGATCCTTACCAGCAGTCTGCTGGCGGCAGGTTGTCTCTCCTGACCCCTATCACAACAACAGAAGTCGACCTGACAGATCCCGACTTCAAGATGCCGCAAGTGTTCCGCGTGAACCTCGCCGTCGATCGGGAGCTGCCGCTTGGGTTCGTGGGGACCATCGAGGGTCTCTACACGAAAACCGTCAACGACATCATGTACCAGGATATCAGCCTCTCTGGTCCGCAAAGTTCGACCTTGACACCTGAAGGCAAGCTTGTGGGCGACGGGCGGTACGTGTACGGAACTTGGAGCACCACTTCGAACCGATGGACAACCAGGCGCGTCAGTGCGAAATTCACCAACGTCATATTCATGGAGAACACGTCTGACGGCTATTCCTACAACATCACCGCACAGTTGCAGCGCGCTCAAGCGATAGATGGCTGGTACGCAAATCTCGCTTATACCTACGGAATGTCAAAAGACAGAAACAGCATTGGATCAAGTCAGGCTCTCTCGCAATGGCGCTATAACCAGGTCTACAAAGATGCCAATAGTCCGGATCTTGCTTACTCGTCGTATGACCTCCGCCCCCACTTGAGCGGAATTGTGTCGTACAGGTTCGAAGCGTTGCCGCTCTTCGGTACGACGATCTCGCTAGCTTATGATGGAAGGTCAGGATCGCCGTTCACCTTCTACATCAACCAAGATCTCAATGGCGACGGTCAGACGTCAAACGACCTTGCATATATACCGAAGGACGCCAATGACGTGATCCTGGTTTCCAGCGCCGGTGCTGTCCTTCCGAAGACAGATGTCGCGTACACCAACCTCGACACGTACATAAATAATGACGACTATCTCAGCTCCCATCGCGGCCAAGTGGCCGAGCGGAATGGCGCCCGAATGCCGTGGAGCCACAGCGTCGACTTCCGCCTGGCTCAGGAAATCCCTACACTGCCGGGGCACAAATTCGAAATCACGGTCGATGTTCTTAATCTCATGAATCTCATCAATCATGATTGGGGTTACATACCGTACCTGAGCAACTACCAGGACGATCTCCTGACCTTCCACAGTCTCGATCCTGCGACAGGGCAGCCACGGTTCCGCTGGACAAAGCCAAGTGCAACTGCTCACCCGTGGGTCAACAGCAATCTCAGTTCCCGCTGGGGCGCACAGATCGGCCTGCGTTATAGTTTCTAGCCAGCTCAAACGAAGAAACAGAAAGCCCTGTTGAGCACTCTCAACAGGGCTTTTTTTGTTGACTGAACCACCGACCGTCCGTCATTCTTCAGTCTAACAAGAACCCAGCCTTCACGTCATTCTGAGTCCCGCGCTCCTGAGCAATCCCGACGAAGTCAAAAGAGAAAAAGGATCCAGCGAGGCGAAGAATCTGATCCTCAGGGGCAGATCCTTCGGTCGTCCGGGAAAGCCGGACTCCCTCGCGATGACGCTTTGTCACCTCTTCAGCAGGACCTCGCGCCGCACCGTGAGGTTCTCGACGCGGTCAACGTCGACACTGACGCCAATGCCCGGCTTCTCAGTTGGCACTTTGATCTTCCCTTGCCGGCTCATCGTCCATTCCGGAATCACAATGTCGCGTTCCCAGTACCGCTCGCTCGGTGAAATGTCACCTGGGAAGAGGAAGTTCGGTAACGTCGCTAGCGCCACGTTGTGCGCACGCCCGATGCCGCTTTCCAACATCCCACCACACCAGACTGGAATATTGTATTGCGCACAGAGGTCATGAACAGCGATTGAAGAGGCAAATCCCCCCACTCTTCCGGGCTTGATGTTCACAATCTTGCCGCTTCCAAGCTCTATCATATCCTGCGCCCGTTCAACGCTTGTAATCGACTCATCCAAGCAGAGGGGCGTCTTGAGCAACTTCT
>CAYHRX010000381.1:0-3970 GCA_964359075.1 uncultured Chitinophagales bacterium | reverse complement strand
GGATGCGAAGCTCGCCGCAAGCGGGCATACTTGAGGTTGCGGTGCCAGTGTCCTGTTTGTCGGATGCGGTACGGTGAGGCGTGAAAGACAAACTATGTATGTAGTGGGCTTGATGGTTCTCTCTTCGGACGCGGGTTCGACTCCCGCCATCTCCACAATGAAGCTCTCAGTATGAGAGCTTTTTTGTTTCTGCAGCAAGACTTGACACTTTTGCAGAATCTTGGTATCTAATTCCCATGCCATTCCGTTTGATCTCATGATCATTGCAATCCCCTTCACGAAAGCCTCTGGTGCAGGGAACGACTTCGTCATGGTCGACAACCGCACCTATTTTCTCCCCAACAACAAATCGGCTCTTGCACGGCAACTATGCTCCCGGCACTTTGGAATCGGAGCCGACGGGTTACTGACTCTCGAAAACAGCAACAATGCAGACTTCTCGATGGAGTACTACAACTCTGACGGGAGCTGCGGAGGTATGTGCGGGAACGGTGGCCGCTGCATCGCTCGATTCGCCTTTCTTCATCGGATTGTTGGCCATCGGATGTCCATCGAAGCTCTTCACTTTGTTTACCAAGCGGAGGTGATGGCGGAGAAGGTGAGATTGTCCATGAAGGACCCCGGTAACTTTGAGCAGGGGATAGACTTTTCTTTGGATGGCCATGCCTATTCTGGTTTTTCCCTTGATACTGGTTCTCCCCACTTTGTTACTTTTGTCGACAGTCTGGATGCTATCCCTGTGAGTCGTCTCGGTCGAGAAATCCGGTATGCAAAAAGGTTCGCACCCGATGGCACCAACGTGGACTTCGCCCAGATTGAAGCGAGCGATACGGTTCGACTACGTACATATGAGCGTGGCGTTGAGGTTGAGACACTAGCGTGTGGCACAGGCGCAGTTGCGACAGGCATTGTCGCATCCATGCAGCGCGGACTGTCCTTCCCTGTGACAATCGAGGTGCGAAGCGGCGAGACGCTGTTGGTCTCTGCGCAGATTGACAACGGTCGGATACATTCGCCAGTGCTTGAAGGAAGCGCTCATATTCTTTTTGATGGTCGAGTGTGCTACGATACCGTTCAGGAGGAAATCGTCGATCTCCATCGCCAACCTAGCGCATCAGGAATCGTTGAGTGAGAAAATACACATTCATACTTAACCCAAGTGCCGGCAAAGGTGCTGCCCGCAAACTTCGGAGCAAGTTGTTCGACGCGATTAGATCCAGGACTTCAGATTTTGAATTCCATGAGACCAATCAGCCTGGTGACGCAACCGAGATAGCGCGTCAAACGGCATCGCCTATCGTAGTGGCAATCGGTGGTGATGGAACCGTCCACGAAGTGGCCAACGGGATCATTGGTAGCGAGAAGGTTCTTGGCATCGTCCCCGTCGGATCGGGCAACGACTTCATAAAGTCTATCGGTGTGCCACGTGAGATTCTCAGTTCACTCTCTTGCATCTTTCGCCACCAAACAAGAATTGTCGACGCCGGTAGGGTAGAGGTGCGTGCCAACAGAAGTGGCTTAGGAGGCAACTCTTCAGTATCGCACTTTGTTAATGGTGTGGGGATTGGCTTTGATGCCGCGGTCGCTGAGAAGACACGCCGGATCAACTACGCGTCTGGCACTCTGTTGTACCTGATTGCTGTGCTCCAGACATTAGGCAAATACAAGTCGCCCGATTTTACGATATCGATCGACGGTCGGCAAGTTCGATCACGAAATCTGCTGATTGCGGTGGGAAACGGCGTTTGTGCCGGTGGGGGTTTCTACCTCACTCCTGATGCCGTAGTTGATGACGGACAGCTGGATGTTTGCACGATTGAGGAGATTCCTGTGGCGAAGATATTGGCCCTGATGCCGAAAGTGATGCGCGGGAGGCATCAAAGCGCATCGTCTGTCCTGCTCGAAAGGGGAAGTTCAATAGTTGTTCAGGCTAGCAGTCCCGTTTGCGTTCACTCAGATGGCGAGATACTTGGGACGGAGATCACCGAGCTTCGAATCAATGTGGTTCCCAGAGCGTTACACGTGATTGCCAACTAGCATAGACCGATGGAACCAACGGTGAACCATACAGTTACTCGGTCGAAGCGGAGGGACTTCCTGGGCCTGTTGTTGAAGGGTTGGGCTGTTCTGACTGTCCTCCCCTTTGGGACTGTGATTCTGAAGTTCGTCTCACCGGTGAAGACGAAAGATCTCGATCGGGAGACAATTCGGGTAGCGTCGGTAGCTGATATCGCACCAAATACGGCGAAGATCATTCGCTTCAATAGGGAACCCGTTATCGTCGTCCACACGGAATCCGGCCAGTTCAAGGCGTTCTCAGCGCGTTGCACCCACCTTGGATGTGTCGTTCAATTCAAAGGCGACGAAGGTGCTCCGCATTTCTCCTGTAACTGCCACGGAAGCCAGTTTGACATTACAGGAAAGAACATTGCTGGTCCAGCCCCGAGACCGCTAGTTCCGCTGAAGGTCAGTGTACAGGAATCCGACGTCTTGGTAACGAAGGTCCGGATCCCCACATGAATCCACATTCCAGTTTGACCTCACGGCTTTCCGTTTGGCTCGACGATCGGTTACCAATTGCAGAGTTGAAGGTGCTCCTCTCGAAGAAGGTCGCGCCACAGCATAAGCACGCGTTCTGGTATTTCTTCGGTGGACTCACCTTGTTCTTCTTCGGAATTCAGATCATCACCGGCATCTTGCTTTCGATGTACTACAAACCGACGACCGATCAAGCCCATGAGAGCATCCGGTTCATCACTACAGAGGTGCAATATGGCTGGCTGATCCGATCACTTCATGCGTGGTCGGCTAACCTCATGATCGGGACGATGTTCGTCCACATGTTCAGCGTCTTTCTCATGAAGGCATATCGGAAGCCTCGCGAGTTGATGTGGATCTCCGGCGTCTTGCTAATGTTCTTGGTGCTAGGGTTCGGTTTCACGGGGTACTTGCTGCCATGGGACACCGTGGCATACTTCGCAACGCTTATTGGAACCGAAATCCCGAAGACTGTTCCGCTGATAGGCGATTGGGGTGTGAGTCTTTTGAAGGGTGGCGAGGAAGTCGGAGGTGAGACGCTTGTCCGAATGTATTCAATCCACATCATTGTCTTGCCACTAATGGCTGTCGTATTAGTGAGTTTCCATATCCTTCTTAATCTAGCGTTTGGGTCTAGCGTTCCCCTGGGAATTCAAGATCGAAAGCCGCCACTTCCATTTTTCCCGAACTTCCTTTATCGTGATTTGATTGCGTGGTGTATTGGGTTCGTAGCGCTCGTGGCCCTAGCCGTCGTGTTTCCTCCCAGCCTTGGAGACAAGGCCGATCCATTGGCATCAGCACCGGTTGGCATCAAACCAGAGTGGTACTTCCTGCCGCTATATCAGACGCTGAAGTTTGCTCCCACATCGTTCATTGGTGTCAGCGGTGAACTCGCGGTGAATGGGTTAGTTGGACTTGCAGCTGCCTTGTGGCTGTTGATCCCATTTCTTGATACCAGATCAACCAAGGGGCAAACGAGCAGACTCTTCACGGCTATCGGAGTGATTCTTGTATTGTACTTAGCTACCACAATGGCGATTGCGTATGCATCAACGTAGGTGCATGTTGATTGCCATCCTTGGTGTGGTCATGTTGGCACGTTTACCTGGCAATGTTGTTAGCACACAGACTGACTCCGTGCGCGCACACGCTACTATTGATCAGCCCACGCCAAAAAAGGTTGGAGGACCTGATTCCTGTGAGCGAGCCGTGGTGTTTCTCGTAGCCACGGTGGTGGTCGTTGGCTTGGCTATACTTATCAATCAGAAGAGGAAACGAGCAGACGAGAAATGGGAACGGGGACTGTGAAGGGAGCGAAACTGCTTCCCGCTAACACCAAATAATACATGTTATGTATAATATCATACATTCATTGTTCTGCTAATCAGATCCATGTGCTGCCTCGCCAGGCTTAAGCATTCGATGCTCATCA
>CAYHRX010000380.1:0-3974 GCA_964359075.1 uncultured Chitinophagales bacterium | reverse complement strand
AAACTGAGAATATTTCCTTCTCAAATTTGACTTTCTCCATTTCAGGAATTACATTGCCCCCACTACAAGTCCAAGGGCTCAGCTTGATCCATATCATGTGTGTCTGGCCGACCCCGGCGAGACTCACGACAGACTCGAGAGCAAGCGCTAATGAGACCTACGGCCTCACACTCTAGTCATACGCTGTAATTTCGATCTC
This sequence comes from uncultured Chitinophagales bacterium, assembly GCA_964359075.1. GTDB lineage: Bacteria > Bacteroidota > Ignavibacteria > UBA10030 > UBA6906 > UBA11986. Next base: position 3,775 of record CAYHRX010000380.1, on the reverse strand, counting down.
ACGAAGTTTCTTTCTTCACCTTTGCCTAAACCCTTTTGCTCGTGGACGAGGAACTTTCCTTGCCCGCGTTAGAGAACTTTGAAGCATCGTATTTGTCACATCACAACAAAGGAGGACAACGGGGGCCATCACAAAAACCTTCCTTCAATTTTGGGACGAATAGTCCGCCCTGGTCGAACAAACCTGTATTTTCGCAAAACAAAGGAGAGATGCTATGATCAGACAACTACTACCTGAACAAGGCCCGCAGAGCACACGAGCAGTGTTGCTTCTTGCGTGTCTGGTCTTGATCGTGTTGATGTTTGGATCTTCCAGTCTTCTCAATGCACAGGAGAGGACCGTGCGCGGTGTTGTAACCGATGCTGAATCCGGAGAACCACTTCCCGGTGCAACGGTTTTTCTGGTGGGTACGACTATCGGCACGACAACTAATCCCCAAGGTAGTTACAGTATACGGGCACCCGAAAAGTATAATACCATTCAATTTTCTTTTGTTGGTTATAAGACGCTGAAGGTAGATATCGGAGGCCGAGTTGAAATTAATATTCAACTTCAACGCGATCTCTTACAACTCGACGAAACCGTCGTGGTGGGTTACGGTGCTATGTCAAGAAGAGAGATTACCAATGCGATTGTACAAGTATCCAGAGAAGACATAGGGGATCTTGTTCCAAGAACTGTGGGTCAAGCGATCCAAGGGCGTGTATCCGGCGTTCAGTTAACGAACACCTCCGGCTTGCTCGGCGCCCCTATAAGTACTCGGATTCGTGGTGCTGCCTCCATTTCAGCAAGTACACGTCCACTCTATATCATCGACGGTGTTGCGGTCACCAACCCACCCACAGCGGGTAGCTCATCTGTCGGACAAGCAGCGGGCGGGGGGGGATTGACCCTTTATTGAATCTCGATCCGAATGATATTGAATCTTATCAAGTGCTCAAGGACGCCGCTACAACAATATACGGTTCAAGAGGGGCAAATGGGGTTGTACTTATCACCACCCGGCAGGGAAAGCCGAACCAACAGATCGTGAACATTCGCACGTCTGGAGGTAGTGTCAAGGCAACGGATACATACCATATGATGAATGGTGAACAATTTACCCGCATCTGGAACGATGCAGCCGTAAACCGCTTCGGACCCTCTGGTGGCGGACTTCTTCTCCCGACAGACAATATTGTAAACACTGATTGGACGGATCTTGTTAGACAAACCGGTGCATTAACGGAGAACAGCGCAAGTGTAACTGGTGGCACAGAGCGTACCCGGTATTACGTTGGGGGTACATATCGTTCAGAAGAAGGGTTTGTCCGTGGAAATCTTCTGAAGCGCTATTCAGTGCGTGCACACCTTGACCATGCTGTGAGCGATCAGATCAGGATTGGCATAAATCTCAGTCCATCGAGAACGGATAATTACCGGGTATACACGGAAAATGCAGTCGCCTCGGCATTTACCTACGCCGCACTTTATTATCCGAACGTTCCAGCTCGGAACGCTGATGGATCGGTGAACTTAAGTGTCGCACCTAATAAGAATGCACAGTTTAATGGGACGCCGCTATCAAACGTCGAAGGGATTGATTTTAAATCCTCTCTGACACAGTTAGTATCGCAGGGGACTCTGCAGTGGAACATCTTTCAGAATCTTGTTTTTGACACGAAACTCGGGGTAGAGCTATGGCATCTCACGGAGAAATTCAAGCGTGGATCCAAAACCACCGACGGTTTTCCAGATGGGAATGCTTTTTCAAGCAATGACCAGTATGTAAATTATAACCTCAATTCTACACTACAGTACACGGATCAGGTTGGAGATCATAAGTATTCAATTCTGGGTGGAATCGACGTGCAGCGTTCCCAAAATACCACTTTTAGCGCATTTGCTCGCGGGTTCCCTTCAGATTTACTGAAAAATATCAGTTCCGCAGCAACTCCCGTGAGTGAGACTGGTACAGGAACCGATTTTTCCTTTTTGGGATACTTCTCGCGCATTAGCTATTCATACAAGGATCGATATCTGCTGACACTGAGCGGTCGGATAGACGGTTCTTCACGTTTTGGGAAGGATGTCAGGTATGCTAAATTCCCCGCAGTGTCGGCGGGATGGATTGTCAGTGATGAAAGTTGGTTCAAATCGATCCCGGTCATCGACTTTTTTAAACTGCGGGGAGCCATTGGAAAGACCGGGAATGCCGAAATCGGCGCCTTCCCTGCATTGGGTCTGGTCGGCTTCGGATTTAACTACAACGACCTCCCGGGTGCTGCGATTACTCAACTTGAAAACCCCATACTCACCTGGGAAAAAGCAAGCCAATACGACGGTGGTGTAGATTTTGGAATTCTCGGACAGAGAATACGTGGCAGTGTTGGATACTACGTGAAAAACACGTCCGCCCTTCTGTTGAATGTCCCTGTCTCGCGAGTGAATGGTTTCACCACCTTTACGCAGAATCTAGGTGAAATGGAGAACCGTGGATGGGAAGTTGATCTGACGGCGGATATCCTCCATGGGGGGAATCTCAGATGGACGATGAGTGCCAACTTTTCCACAGTGAAAAATAAGGTTAAGACGCTCTTCAATCATCAAGATATTATCTTTGGACGAAACATCGTACGCGAAGGCGAACCATTGGGTGCCTTCTATGTTGTACGATATAAGGGACCCAATCCGGCGAACGGAAATGCCACTTGGTTGGACTTGAACGGCAACGTTACGGAAACTTACAGTTTGGCAAATCGTGTCATCGTCGGAAGTCCTTGGCCCGATTATTTTGGTGGATTTACCAGTACGTTTGCCTTTGGGCCCTTTGACGCAACTGTCTTCTTCCAGTTTAACAAGGGCAACAAGATTTACCGGGGGGATGGAGGTTTTACTGATTCCAACCTGAATTCGTTGTTCAACCAGTCCACACGTCAAAACGATTACTGGAGTTCGACGAATACTGGTGCGGCCAATCCTCAGCCACGGTTGCTGCGCGCCAACGGATCGCAGGCCAGTTCACGCTACTTAGAGAACGGATCTTACCTCCGCCTGAAGCAGGCGACCATCGGTTATACGTTGCCTGCATCGCTACTTGGTAGTGTACGAGCACGTATTTATGCGCAAGGGGTTAACCTGTGGACATCCACAAAATTCTTAGGGATGGATCCTGAGGCTGCAAGCACGGGGAATATTCAGGCTTCGGATATTTTCTTCCAGTTACCGCAAGCCAAGTCCTTCGTTGTAGGCTTGGACCTTACACTTTAATAATCATACTCTGAACAGAATTTAAAGAGGATGACTATGAACAAATCAAAACTCTTCCTGACGGCATTACTCCTCGCCGGGTTTATGGGGTGTAAGGATTTCTTGGTTGAGGAGCCTCAGCAATCCGTTGAGCTTACAACAGCCCTCACCAATGCTGAGGGCCTTAGAGCTTTGGTCACGGGATTGTACGACGCAGTCCAAAGTGCCAGCATTTCCGGCGGCAACTACAATGTCTTAGTGGAGATTATGGCGGATAACGTGATCTGGAAAGGGAGCTTTACGACGTATCTTGATTTTCACAATCGTGCAATGACTCCTGATAACGCCAATACAGTTAACTGGTGGACGGATTCATACCGGGCGATTAATATTGCTAATATCATTCTGGAAGCGGTTGATAAAATCAGTGACCCCACTCTAACAGACGCGCAAAAGAATATCTGGCGGGGGGATGCCTATTTCTGCCGGGGCTTCTTTTACTTTGAGCTGGCAAGGGTGTACGGCAAGCCGTGGAATTCTGCCGGGG
>CAYHRX010000379.1:0-3984 GCA_964359075.1 uncultured Chitinophagales bacterium | reverse complement strand
GTTGCGAGAGCAACTTTCCAAACACTCCCAATGCCTGCAACCAACTGGGAGAACATCAGGACGTTATCGATCAGTGGCGGCACAACAGCATACTCTGATGGCTACGGACAGCATCTCGTCGGCAAATTTGGCACCAACACAGTGAAGCATTACCTCCTTGACAACAACGGGAATGTAATGTTCAGCGCTCCCTTCCCAGGCCTCTCGGGTGGAGACTCGAGTTCGGTGACAAGCTATGGGGGCAGGGTAAGTGTCGTGGTCGATGTAGGCGATGTACTCAAGCTCTATCAGAGCGCCAATGGAGGAGAGAGTTGGGGTTTCACAAGCGAGGCACCTGTAGGGGTGACCATAAACCGTCTGGATGCGTACGCAGATCAGTGGGGTGTCCATATCGTGTGGGACAACACGCTTTCGGACAAGGTGTATTATGTGCGGTACAGGTCGGAATCCAATGATTGGTTTGGATTCAAGCATGTGACCGATTTAGGAGGCAACGGCTTGACTCCAAAGGTTGTCACTTCGGTAAACAAAGCGCACGTGGGATTCAAAGGCTACAGTAGCAGTGGCGGCAGGAGTCGTGACTTGTATTTGCCGACGGAGCAATGGGACAACTTCTATCGCGATGTGCCACGCCCGATGAATGCAGGTCCCGCAGTAACTCAAAGTATTTCTCTCGCTGGTGACGTGCTACACATGGTCTTCTTGACTGATATTGTATATCCGGGGACAGGAGCGGTGTTTTCTTCCAAGAGAGACATCAACGGTTCATGGCTTGCACCGGTTTATGTCGGCACTGGAAGAACATATTGGGAAAGCGGCAACTATCGGCGTAAAGTTGCGACGACAGCTGCTACAACTTATACAACATACCTGGATCCAAATAATGGAATTCTCGTTCATGCATACAACCAACAATGTGGCTGGTCAGGCTTTTTCCAGGCCGAGGGTTTCACTGGCACGAACGAGCAGCGTTATCCGATGGTATCTGTATCCAAGACAGGCATCTACGTGTTTTGGAACGGCACATATCCTACTTCTCACCAACACATGCGTCGCAGATGGGTCGCCATGCAGGGAAACATTTCGGAGAACAGCTTCTGGACGGGCGACAACTGGGTGTCAGGCGATCTTTCCATCCAAGCCGGCGTTCAGGTGCGACTCAAGCCAGGCTCAGTTACATACATTTCTGATAACGCACACCTCATAGTCCAAAGCGGTGCAACAATGGTCATGGAGCCGGGGAGCCAGCTCAAATTTGGAATAGGTGCCAGCCTGGTCTGCTACGGTCAACTCTTTGCAGTGGGCACGGCAACAACACAAGTTACATTCACATCAACATCGCCGTCGGGAACTTGGAGTGGGATTGTTCTCAGCGGCAGCGGTGCAAATGGCTCGGTGCTTCAGTATGCAACCGTCGAGAGAGTTCTGACCTACGGTGGTGCGGCCGTTAGTATCCTCGGTGCATATGCTGTGCATGTGGAGCACTGCATGCTCTCCAACAACGACGCGAGCAATGGAACTAATGGGATCTACCTTGGTGCTGGCAGCTTTGCCTACATCAGCAACAATGCCATTAGCGGACACGGAGGAAGCGGGATCAAAGTTGTCGACTCCGGTGCGGACATTTTCCTCAATTCACTTCAAGGCAATACGATGAGTGGTGTGACATGCATTCACTCATCGCCTGCCTTTGGAACAAATCCATTCTATTCCCCTGACGGGAACAACAGCATCATCGGCGGCAGCTATGGTGTTATCGCCTCAGAAGGATCGTTCCCATGGATTGGCTCTGTCGATAACACATGGGTCGGCTACAATTCGGTGTGCCTCAATACGATAGCGAGAGTCATGGCTTCCGGGTACTCAACTGTGAGCGCCGACTTCAACTGGTGGGGGACATCTAACCCGGACGAATCACTTTTTCATTACGACTATCCACGCACATCAACAACCTATTGGGAAAAGTATCTCACCTACGACCCGAATGGCACATGCCCCGGAGAAGGACCCTCCGCACCGAAGAGCAAATGGGCAAACGGAACCCTCAGCCTTACTGACACAAGCGATGTCATTTTCAGGGCGTTGAAGGAGAGAAACAACCGCAATCGTGGTAGTGCGAAGCGGTTGCTGCTGAGCGTGCTTGCCTCAAATCCCACTTCACAGGAAGGGCTGAAAGCAGCGCTCATTCTTATGCACATGTATCGTGATTCTTCCGATACAGAGATCTTTGAGGCAGTGATGCGCGTGTGGCAGCAACGTCGTTCAACACATCCCCTCACGGGTTATGCCGCCGCCAAGATGCTTGAGCAGCAACGCAGAATTTCAGATGCTGCTGCCACGTTCACCGATATTGCATCAGCAAACCGAAACAGTGAGTATGAGAGAATGGCACTGCTTGCGTTGTTCTATATGTATTTCACTTCTCCACAACACGCGGGTCAAGCTGCTGCCGTTCTGCAACAGCTTATGTCAAGGTACTCCAGCGATGATGAAGTAAAGCAAGCTGCGTGGGTATACAGCATAGCCGGAAGCACCATCGGTCTCGGTCGCGCAACACCTGAACGACAAGAGGTCGTTCCTACCAACCATGTCTTGATGCAGAACTACCCGAACCCGTTCAACCCGACAACAACGATACAATACTCCATCCCGAAGGATGCTCGTGTGTCGTTGGTTGTGTATGATGTGCTTGGTCGTCAAGTTGCAGTGTTGGAATCCGAAGTCAAGCCCGCTGGAAGCTATACCGTCAGCTTCGATGCTTCACGTCTTGCCTCTGGGGTGTACATGTACAGACTGCAAGCAGATTATTTCACAATGATAAGAAAGATGCTCGTCGTTAAGTAGTGCTCAGTTTGCGGCGAACCTCAAACAAAAGGGCGAGTTGCTACTGCGGCTCGCCTTTCTGTTTTTGTTTGTGCATCAGCCCAAGTTTGTGGGTACTGGTATCGGCCATCCTCCGGCAAAAGGCTACGGCGCGTGTCACCCTTCGACTCCTCCCCGCTTCTAATCCTGATGAGTCGTCGCTCAGGGTGACCCGTGTTGTGTTATTCTACCGCGCGGCGCACCGTTCGGACGATTGCGGCAAAAGGCTCCGGAGCCGCTCACTCTGACGGTTGCTGGAAGGCGCGCTTCAGTTGCTTGCCAACGCAAATCTGCCTATATTAACCCACGTTTTTCAGGTTTTTTCCACATCTGTGGTGCAGAATGCTCGGGTTGATCAGGAAGATTTTTGGCAGTAAGCATGAGAAGGACGTGAAGGCCCTTCAGCCTCTGGTCGCGGAGATCAACCCCTATTATGAGGAATGCCAAAAGCTCTCGGACGATGAGCTGAAGGCGAAGACCGTCGACTTCCGCTCCCGGATCCATGAAGCAATCAAGGACTCCGAAGCGAAACTGGCGGAAGCGAAAGCCAAGCTCTCCACCGACATGTCGCCCGCTGACCGTGAGGCGCTGCACGACGAGATCGCCGCACTTGAGCAGGAGATCGATGAGACGATCGCCGAAACTCTCGATGAGCTCCTCCCCGAAACCTTTGCCGTTGTGAAGGATGCCTGCCGGAGATTGATGGGGAAGAAGTTCGATCTCCTTGGGAACGTCGCGCTGTGGGATATGATCCCGTTCGATGTGCAGCTCATCGGAGGCATGGTGCTGCATCAGGGCAAGATTGCAGAGATGGCAACGGGCGAAGGAAAGACGCTCGTCGCAACGATGCCTGCCTACCTGAACGCCCTTCCCGGACTTGGCGTCCACATTGTCACCGTGAACGACTACCTCGCCAAGCGTGACAGCGTCTGGATGGGGCAGATCTATGAGTACCTCGGCCTCACTGTCGGGTGTATTCAGAACACGATGGATCCCTTCCAGCGGCGCAAGGAATATGCGTGCGACATCACCTACGGCACCAACAATGAGTTCGGGTTCGACTACCTGCGCGACAACATGGTCATCGACAAGGAAGACCTTGTCCAGCGCATGTTCAACTAC
>CAYHRX010000378.1:0-3992 GCA_964359075.1 uncultured Chitinophagales bacterium | reverse complement strand
GTGAAGATAAAGAGAACCGCCCCGAGCAGGAAGAGCACATTGTAGTGCGTATCGCCAAACACGACTTCCGCCATCTCAGCACCGATGGTCGCAGACATGGTGCGGATCGGCTCAAGGAAGCTGAGCGAGAGCAGCGCGGCATTGCCGGTTGCCATCATCACAATCATCGTCTCTCCAAACGCCCGCCCAAAGCCCAACAGTACCGCCGCAAAGACTCCCGGTGTCGCAGCCGGAAGCGTGACAAATGCTGCCGTCTGCCACCGTGTCGCTCCAAGCGCGAGACTTGCCTCAGTAAGATACTTCGGGACGGCAGTCAACGCGTCTTCCGCAACAGTATAGATAATGGGGATAACGGCGAGCGACATCGCAACCCCGCCAACAAACACATTCAGCCGATATTGATATCCAAACAGGTCTTGCATGAGCGTGGCGAGTATGACGAGCGCGAAGAAGCCGATCACCACGGAAGGAAAGCCTGCGAGTATCTCGATTGCCGGTTTGATGATTTCTTTTGACCACTTCGGGGCAAACGAAGCCGTAAACAGCGCAGCCAGAATTGCTATTGGAGCAGCAAGAAGAATCGCAAGCAGTGTCACTTTGAACGAACCCATCACCAACGGCAGCAGACCAAACTTTGGAATTCCAGAGACAGGTTGCCATGTCGTTGAAAGCAGGTTTGAGAGAGAAGCATCCCCCTCAGCACCAGATGTCTCAAGAGATTGAGTAGAGGACTGCCGTTCGGAAAGCTTCTTCGATCCCTCCCCAAGCGCTTCTTCGCCGTACGTCTCTTCCTCTTCCGGAGCAGACTGCGTCGAAACTGTCTCTTGCTTCTGTGAACTGAAAATCGGTGCAGCCTCGCGGAACACGAAAACGAAGATCAACCCGATGGTTGCAAGGGACAAAATGGCAACTGTCGTGATGAGTTTCTCCGCAAGAAACTCATCCCACCGGAATCTCTTCCGAAGGTCCAATTTGTTCAGCTTAGGACGAAGACGCGACGAGGCGGGAGACTCCCGAACAAAAGCCTCCTGCACGGGCGCTACTTCCTCATCGTTTCTCACGTGTGGCTCCGGTACGAGGGTCTCGAGTTTTCTATTCATTCAACCACACCCATCGAAACCACCCGACAACCCCGGCAACCGTTGCCGCGACAGCAAGCAAACCATAGATTGCCCGATCGCTGATCGGTTCAACATCCCCCGATGATGCCTCATCGTGTGGCATGAACTCGCTGATGAGTGTGAAAATGAATGGTTCTCGTCTTTCATGTTTCGCTCTCATAACTCCTCCTGCATCCGCCCGGGCCCCCATGGTGGCAGCATGACGTTGTTTCGCTCTAGCAGGCTGTTGAAAAACTGAGGATCACAGTCATTGCGAGCGAAGCGAAGCAATCTCAATCCTCGAATCCGTGCAGAAAAGAGAGATTGCTTCGGCAGAAATCGCCTCGCAATGACCAGTGAAAGAGTTTTTCATCACCCTGCTAGATCAACCCCCTGCCTAGGGCTTGAGGATATTCTGGAAGAACAAGGCGATAAGCCAGCTAATCGTTCCGCAGACTGGAAACGTTAATATCCACGCAAGGACAACCTCACGAACAACTCCCCATCGAACAGCAGACAACCCTTTGATGGAACCAACTCCCACAATGGCAGTACCAATCGTATGCGTTGTGCTTAATGGAATTCCGAATGCTGAAGCGAGTTGTATTGACATGGCCGCTCCTGTTTCTGCTGCAAATCCCTGGTATGTTTCCAATCTCACCATCTTCATCCCCATCGTCTTGATGATCCGCCATCCGCCAATGGAAGTGCCGATGCCCATGACAATCGAGCAAAGAACCATGACTTCCACTGTTACTCTGAACTCGGGCAACACACCGCCTAATACCAGAGCTAACGTGAATGCGCCAATGAATTTCTGACCGTCGTTGCTTCCATGACCGAATGCCATGAAGGCCGCTGAGAATAGCTGAAGCTTACCAAAGAGATTTCGCACTCTTCCCGGACTCGCTCGCCGGAATAGCCAATGAATGGCCAGCGTGATGAGCCATCCCCCGCCAAAGCCAAGAAATGTGGAGATGACGAGGCCGATCAGGACTTTCTGCCACCCTGCCCAGAGCAAAACGTCTGGTCCGGCGGTTGCTAACCCTGCGCCCGCCAGACCAGAGACAAGTGCGTGGGTCTCGCTGGTAGGCAGACCGAAGCGCCACGCGATAGTACTCCAGATGACAATTGAGACCATCGCAGCTCCGATGGTGACAAGGTTGATGATGCTAGACTCGACGATCCCTTTGCCAATTGTCGCTGCTACAGCAGTCCCTGACAGCGTACCGGCAATATTCAGAAGTGTCGCCAACACAACTGCTCTGCGTGGCGAAAGAACACGTGTCGAGACAACTGTCGCAATCGCGTTGGGCGCATCGGTCCAGCCGTTTACGAACTCCGCGGCCAATACCAGCAACAGGACGAATATCAGACCTAGTGAGAACTCTCCAATCATGATTTGCTCTGTGTGTTATCCTTACGCTGGTTTGAGGATCTTCAACACGGGGCGCCCGTTACATCATCGAATCGGGAAGTATCCTACTTCACTCACGATCTTCTGACCGTCATCGCTCAATATCCAGTCGATATACTCTTTTGTCGCTCCTGTGGGTCTGTTCTTCACATACATGAAGAGAAACCGGCTTACAGGATACACCCCCGATTTGATGTTCTCCAGTGTCGGCGCATAAGCTGGTGATTTTGCGTCAGCTTTCACTTTCAGCTCTCGAATCCCCTTGCCGTACGCTGCGCCACCGTAACCAATCCCCGATTTATCTTTTGAAACAGCATTCACGACGGCCGCTGTACCAGGCATACTCTGCACAGTGGCAGCAAAGTCTTCGCCTTCAAGCACGTTGTCTTTGAAGTACACGTAGGTGCCGGAATTGTTCTCCCGACCATAAACGATCATGCGCTGATCGGGCCCACCAACTTCTTTCCAGTTGGTAGTCTTGCCGGTGTATATGTCTTTAATCTGTTGCATGGACAACTCAGTGACAAGATTCGCCTCGTTGACGTAAAGAGAGAGACCGTCCTGGGCGCACTTGATCTCAACACCGCGAGTCCCGAATCTCTGCTTTAACTTGTCCCGCTCTGCAGGTTTCATCGGTCGTGATGAATTGCAGATGTCGGTCGTACCATTGATGAGCGCCGAGATTCCGGTCCCCGATCCACCCCCCGTTACCTGTATGACAACATCCTTGTTGGTGGCCATATACCGCTCAGCCCATCGTTGGCCCAGAATTACCATCGTGTCCGACCCCTTGACTGTGATCTTCTCTTCTGCCTTCAGAACGAGTGCCGTCGTAAGCAGTGCCATGATACCAATGAGCTTGTTCATCTGTTTCTCCCGAATTCTGTAGTGGTTAGAATTTGTACTGTACTCTGAATGTAAACACGTTATCCCTCACATCATTTGTGTACGAGAAAAGGGAAGAGCTTGAGGGGATCTTCGTCGCATCAAGAGTCTCATTCCTGATGGTCTCATAGTAGAACACAAACTTGACGTTGGCATCCCAATGATGAATGAAGCCAATCCCGAACGTGCTGTATTTGATATCCGCGACAGTCAAGCCACTTGCTGGGATGAAGTCTGATGCGTTGGCGTTGGTATTGGGATCATACACGTCATATTTCAGCACGACCTGTTCGTTGTCACCAATATTCTGCACCAGATTAAGGTACCAGCCAGAGAACTTGCGCTTGTACAATGCAGAGGTTGGTTGCGACGATGGACTTACGGTCGATGATACCGTGCCGGGTTGCTTCCCCATGATGTATTCCCCACGGAAGATCAAGCCCCCGAGACTCGGCACATCGTAATAGATCTGGAGATCAGTACCGAGGTGTGTTCGCGCCAGTCCCTTGCCCACATTGGCGGTATCGGTGTTCTTGATGAATCCCATCACGCCCGGCGAAGGTTCTCCATTCACAAAAATCTCTTTGGAA
>CAYHRX010000377.1:0-4014 GCA_964359075.1 uncultured Chitinophagales bacterium | reverse complement strand
GGGGATCCTCCGCAAGGTTGGGCTGGTAATGATCGGAGGCCTGATTGACCATGAGAACGTGTACTCGAACACACTGCACATGAAATTCCTGAAGTTGCTGCCACAGGTGGACGTGAGGCAGCCCATGCATTCGCCTGCCCATGGCGCCGTGCTGATAGCGCTGGAGCGGATGCAGAAATCGTAACAGGCCTGAATGACCCGACTGAATCCCCTCACTCCTCTTCTTATCTCACTTCTTCTGATCTCTTGCGGACCGTCGGTTTCGACTGTGGGCATCCAGGAGGCGACATCCGAGAAAACACAGCCGCGGCAGTTCTCTTCATGGACTGATTCTGTTCTCGCTCATCTCACTCTGGAAGAGAAAGTCGGGCAGCTCATTGCTTCACGAGCGTACGGCCATTACTTCAGCGACGATGGAGATGAGTTCCAGCGTCTTACGCAATTGGTGACGGAACAGAAAGTGGGCGGGCTGGTACTCTTCCAGGGCGATGTGTACGAGAGCGCAATCCTGTTGAACAAGCTCCAACAGGTGGCGAAGGTGCCGCTCCTGATCTCCGCCGACTTCGAGCGCGGGATGGCCATGCGCCTGAGAAGGGGGACTTACTTCCCGGATGCAATGGCAATCGGGGCCACGCGGAACACCAGATATGCCTACGAGGTGGGACATGCGATTGCGGAAGAGGCACGGGCCGTCGGCATTCACCAGAACCTGGCCCCCGTCGCCGATGTGAACAACAATATCAGAAATCCTGTGATCAATACGCGGGCGTTTGCCGGCGACCAGCACCTCGTTGCCGAGATGGTCGAAGCCTTTGTCAAGGGAACAAATGATGGCGGCGCCATATCCACGGCAAAGCATTTCCCTGGTCATGGTGACACTGATGTGGACTCCCACCTCGATCTTCCCGTGCTGCCATTCGACCGTCAACGACTTGATACTCTGGAGCTTGTCAGCTTCAAGCGGGCAATTGATGGTGGAGTGAAGTCCATCATGGTGGCGCATCTCGCCATCCCTTCGTTGGACTCGGTAATGGGAATCCCGGCGACTCTCTCTGAAGCTGCAGTAAACGGTGTGTTGAAGAAAGAGCTTGGGTTCAACGGGCTCATCGTCACTGATGCGCTGGAGATGGCCGGGATAACGAGGGGCTTTTCGGCGGGAGATGCGGCGGTGAGGGCATTGAACGCCGGAGTGGACATGCTGCTGCTGCCGGCGGATGAGGATGCGGCGATGAGTGCAATCCTGCGCGCAATCCGGCGCGGTGAAATCAGTGAGGCCCGGCTGGATGTCTCCGTCCGCAAGATCCTCGAGATGAAAGAATGGCTCCATCTCGACCACAGTCCGTGTATTGATGTTGAGAAGGTCAGTGACCATGTTGCCAGCCGTGAGCATCTGAAGCTCGCTAAAGACATTGCCCGTGACGCCATCACCATCGTCCGCAATGAGGGCACTACACTTCCGCTCCTGCAGAACGGAAGCAAGAACATGAGTGTAGTGATCGTCAGCGACGTGGACGACAACCGAACAGAAGTCAACAGGGCGAACTATCCGTTCCCGAACGAGCCCGTGGGTTTGTACTTCATGCAGCAACTACGGAGACGCTGGCCGAGCGCAGATTCCGAGAAGCTGACACCGAGCAGTAATACAGCCGAGATCGAAGCCGTCCTCAGTCGGCTGAAACGCGCCGACATCGTCGTGCTTCCTCTATACGTCAAAGTCAGAACGTCCTCCGGCCGGATCGGCATCCCCGATAATCTCGAGAGCTTTGTTGAGAAGGTTGCCGGGTTGCAGAAGCCGACGGTCATCATCTCGTTTGGCAATCCGTATCTCGTTGGAGAATTCCCGAAAGCACAGGCTTTGATGTGTGTCTACTCCGACGCTGAAGTCCTGGTCGAGTCTGCTGTTGAAGCGATGTTCGGCGAGATCGAGGTGCATGGGAAACTGCCGGTGACGATTCCCGACAAATTCCCAATTGACACCGGAGTCCCCCTCACCAAGACCACGATCCGCAAAGACGACCCCTTGTACGCAGGATTCGACAGGAAGCGTCTTCACAGACTCGACAGCATCCTCGTGGCCGCAATTCGGGACTCCGCTTTTCCGGCAGCGCAACTCGCCGTTGTGAAAGACGGCATCATGGTGTACAACCGCTCGTTCGGGACGTACACGTACGAACCGGCCTCGAGAGAGATCTCAAGTTCAACCCTGTTCGACGTCGCGTCAGTCACCAAAGTCATCGCAACAACTTCTGCCATGATGAAGTTGTATGACGAAGGAAGGCTTTCGCTTAGTGACCCGGTCAGCAGATACATCCCGCAGTTCTCCGGCGGAAAGAAAGATTCAGTCACCATCAGGCATTTGCTGACTCACTCAGCCGGACTGCCGCCGTTCAAAAAGCTCTGGGAGATCTGCAAGACGAAAGAGGAAGCGCTCGACACTGTGTTCGGCTGTCAGTTGATCTACAGTCCGGGCGATTCCATGGTCTACAGCGACCTCGGGTTCATCACGCTTGGCAAAGTCGTAGAGAAGATAACCGGGATGCCGCTGGATGAGTACGTGAGGCAGACATTCTTCCAGCCGCTCGGGATGAACAACACCGGCTTCACTCCAACCGAAGCAATCTTCTCGCGCATTGCTCCGACGGAGATTGACACGACGTGGAGGAAGAAGACGGTGCAAGGAACAGTGCATGATGAGAATGCGGAGCTCCTTGGCGGTGTGTCGGGACATGCAGGACTGTTCTCCAATGTTTCCGATCTTGCCGTTTTCATGCAGATGTTGATGAATGGGGGAACCTATGGAGGTGTAAGGTATCTGAGTGATACAACCGTCAGTCTCTTCATCAGGAAACAATCCGCCAGAAGCACGCGGGCGCTCGGTTGGGACACGAAGTCGCCGACTGGCTCATCGGCTGGCAGCCGGTTTTCGATGTCGTCATTTGGCCACACGGGGTTCACCGGTACATGCATCTGGGCTGACCCCGAGCGCAACCTGTTCGTGGTATTCCTGACGAACCGTGTGCATCCTACTCGTGCCACTTCAAAGATCCACAAAGTGCGTCCGACCGTGCATGATGCAGTGGTGCAGGCACTGATGGAGGATGACCGCAGAGACGCAGAGAAAGCAGAAGATAAATGACACACTGGAATGTGCTATGCCTGCTAATGAGCTATGTAGGTGTTGGTTTTGGTCAGGACAGTGTTTCGATTTCTGATTTCAGGTATCCAGAGACGAAGGCGATGGATTGGAAGGGCGGACTCTCAGGGAGTTGGAGTAGCTCTCAAGGCGAAGGATCGCCCGGCGAAGTAACTCGCAACGACCGTGGTGGCACAATGGGGGTGAACGCTTCCATCTTGTACTTCCACTCAAAAGAGGGCCACACCAATACGATTCAATTTGCGGGTTCGTTTCTTTACAATGGCTCTGGCGGTGGTTTTGCTTCTCAGACCTCTACCAGTGAATCGAGCCGAGATCAGAAGGATGTTCTTGCCAGTCTTCGTTGGATGTACCAGCATTTCCTGGGCGAGGGGGAGTTCCATGTGATATCCTCAGTCGGTGGCGACTATCGTCTGAACTATAGGAAGTACAATCAAACGACAACGTCACCTATTCCATTCAGTTCAGAAGAGGTAACACGGATGTTCAACCTCGACGCAAATGCAATCGCAGGTATCGGATTTGGCAGAATGCGCGATGGGAGCTTCGTGTATAGAGCATTGAGAATCATAGAGCGCTTGGCCGAAGACGGGGTGATTACACAGCCACTGACTCGAAATCAGACCCTCCTCCTTGTTGACAGAGTGGCTCACGTTCGCGAGTACACGACGAACTTCGAGCGGTTTGAGAAGTACCTCGTCCACGACATCGTGCAGGAGCTGGAAAGGATCGGAGCCATCCCTGCGGGTTCCCTTTCACCTTTCTCGGCACTGAGAATCGCAGAGGGATTCAGGGAAACAGTCGAGCCCAGGTTCTTCGGCTGGCGGGTCTATTACGGATTTGGCGTTGTACAGAGGCAG
>CAYHRX010000376.1:0-4025 GCA_964359075.1 uncultured Chitinophagales bacterium | reverse complement strand
CCGTGTATGTTTCCGCGTCATTCGTGGTGAATTGTTTGGTTGCGGCTCCGCCGCGTTATGTCGTGAGCTATTACCTTCGAAAAGGTATTCGAGTTTAGGGTTTTGAAAGTGCGAGTAGTGCATCTGTAGAGCCTCAGTCTAATAATAATAGTTGAGTCAACCATGAAATCCTTTTTCGGTCTTTGTTTTGTTTCATCCCTTTTCCTCTTCACGTCAGGATCATCTATTGTTCTTGCCGAGGAGCCTCGTCCGTATCTCTCCAATCTCTTCGCAACAAAGAACTCTCCTCTCTACACCACCTACTGTGCCGCGATGGAGCGCTCGGAGTTCACGCTCGACGAAGGCTACCACTTCATGTTCTACGACTCGACTCGAGGCGCTGACTTCATCACCGACAATGCTGGTGACTGGTGCCTTGCCTTCAAGAAAGGGGCAAAGTATGTGTATGAGTTGAAGGAGATGTACAAAGAGCCTGTTGTCACTACCTCGTACGCTGATCTGGTGAAGTACACCTACTATCCGTTTGCAGATGTGAAGGTAGACATTGCATTCGTGGTGCACAGCTCTCGCGCAGCGCTGCAGGACATCGTCATCCGAAATGTCGGGACGCAGTCCGTGAAGCTGCAGATGTTCCCATTCCTGCGCAATTCCTACCGCACGTTCGAGAGTGTCGCCTTCCACAAAGATAAGAATGCCATCATGTTCACGCATGAAGAATTGCCCGATGATTGGGTTCTTGAACACAAAGTGCCGTATGTTGACAAGGTGCAAAACGTCTTTCTTCTTTCTCCACCACCGAACCGCCTAACAAGCTTCCGTAGCTACAAATGGGGAAATGTGGAGATACCTCAAGCCATCGCCCTAAACAAAAAGCAAGTGTTCATCGTCTGGGGAAGACTGAGTCGGAAGGATGGAGCGCGCTGCACGGAACAAATCTCAAAATCAAAGCTCATGGTTATGTTGAATGACGACAAGAGCAGAATCCTGACCGAGACTGCACCTCGATGGGGAAGCACAGATGCGAACGTGACCCAATACGGTTACTATGGAATTGAGCTTGGCAACTTCGGCGGTATCAAAGATGGCGACCGCTTTATGGTCATGGCAAAGTGCGGCGAGTCGCACAACCTCGGGACGATCAGTGGACCGATCGCTGGACTCAGGGACACAAGTGATGCGCGGGTAGATCTTGTGATTGGTGAGTCAGCGATAGTGAAGTCACCCGAAGGGTTGAGGAAAGACATCTGGGGAAGCGGCACGGAAATCCGTTTGTACTGGAAGAA
This sequence comes from uncultured Chitinophagales bacterium, assembly GCA_964359075.1. GTDB lineage: Bacteria > Bacteroidota > Ignavibacteria > UBA10030 > UBA6906 > UBA11986. Next base: position 2,742 of record CAYHRX010000376.1, on the reverse strand, counting down.
GAGCACAGACAACGTGACGTACAATGTCTATCGGAGGGACTATCGCGCCAGCGGCGTGTACGAACGGATTGCGGAACGTTTGGACCAGACGTTCTTCACCGACAAGAATATCCCCGGCGACAAGATTTACGGCTATGTTGTCGTTGCGGTCGATGCGCAAGGGCGCATGAGTATGCACTCTGATGAGATCAACAATATTGCCGGGAGCGATTTCTTGACCGATGTGAACTATCCGGCTCAGATCAAAAGCGATGCAGTCGACCTCGTAAAGGTTGTAGCTGGATCGTACACCATCGAGCTTGCACCCGGCGCAACAAAGAACCTACGCGTGATCAGGGCTGTCGGGCGTCCCGACGAAGACCAGCAGAAGCTGATCGCCGACGCGCAGCAACTCCTGACTGCAGACATCGGCAAATATGTTGCGGCTGATGAACTGCTCTACGCTCAAGTCCCTCGTTTCACGTTCAAAGACCATGATACCGAAATGTTGTACTGGAGCGCGTTCACGTTGATGCGTCAAGTGATGCTGCCGCCGGAAGGGAAGTGCGGTTACAATTACTACGTCTTCTCTCGCGAGCCGCAGTGGGGCTGGGGACACGGCGGACAGGTCTTCCACGAAAGCCTGACGATGTTGTCCTACGCGTTCATGGATGCGACAAGCGCCATGAACTCGCAACGAGTCTATCTCGAACGTCAGCACAAAGATGGCTACATCAATTACCGAACTGGTCCGTACCTTGACGAGAATATTCCCTACAACAGTCAGCTAACAACTTCAGCACCTTGGTACGCGTGGCAGAATTGGGAAGTGTACAAGATCAGCAAGGGCAGGAAGTTTCTGGAAGAGATGTACCAGTCGAGCAAGTCATTCTACAACTACTATGTGAAGAACCGGGACAGTGATGGTGACGGTCTCTGCGAATGGGGCGCACACGCAGTTCTTGAGTGCGTGCGGGATGGACGAGTTGCAGTGTGGGATGAAGTCGGCTGGCCCGGCAATTTCGAGGCTGTGGATTTGAACTCGATGCTGGTGATGGAGGCGAAAGCGCTTGCTGCAATGGCCTCGGAGTTGGGACACAAAGAGGAAGCGATAGCGTGGGAACTTGATGCCACTAAACGGACAAAACAAATCAATGAGACGATGTGGGACGAGGCGACTGGCTTCTACTACAATGTGGACAAGAAGAACCACAGCTTCACGTTCAAGAAACAGAACGACCTGAAACGCGAAGAGATTATCGGCTTCCTTCCGCTATGGGCTGGGATTGCGAACGAGCAGCAAGCGAAAAAGCTCGTGCAGAAGCTTACCGATCCGAAAAAGTTCTGGCGCAAGTATGGTGTGCCTTCGCTTTCCGCTGATGATTCCTACTACAATCCAAAAGGCTACTGGAACGGTCCCGTCTGGGTTGAGTGGGACTATCTGATTGTGCATGGACTGATTGACTACGGGTTTGTTGATGAGGCGAAAGAGTTGACAAACAGAGTTGCCGCCAACATGGTTGCGCAGTTGAAGAAGGATCACAACCTGTGGGAGTTCTACAGTCCAGACGACCAGTGGGCTGGATACCACAAGACGTACATCTGGGCGGGAATCATCAATCGAATGTTGATGGATCTTGAGAACGCAGGTAGGGGTAGGTGATTCGAACAAAGTATACAAACAGGACGCACCTACGGTGCTTGAATTCGCGGGACCTCTCTGAAGAGCCCCGCTAGGGGGGACTGTTTGTAGAACGAAACATACAAAATGAAGAGAAAGCTCCGTCAAGAGCGACCGATGAACCGTGCCTTGCAAACGCGATCCTGATAGTTCATAGTGAATCCAAGGGGTTCTAACCCACTACAAAACCGATCAACTTGAGGAAGTAAAACTATGCAACGCACACGCAGTCTCCGTGGCATTTTTGTTTCTGTCTTCTTCTTTGCTGTCGCATCACCAACTTTCAACGCACAGACTTCTTCTGCTCAGGAAGCTTCTCGCAAGTGGCCCCACCCCATTCCGTGTCGGATCGAAGACGGTGCAAATGCTGACCTCTTCGTGATGACGCTCGGCGATGTACAAACGCCGCTCGCCGCCGGCATCTTTGATCCCACCAAAGATGAAGTGAAGCTAAACGGCGGGGGCATCATCAAGAACTATTATCGTGACTCGCTGGGCATCAAGTACTTCAATCCGATCAACAAAACCTACTTCCCGCTCCCCCCTTCCGGCTGGTGCTCGTGGTACTATTACTATCAAGAGATCGACGAATCGGAGATTCAACGTAATGCGAAGTGGATGGCAGACAACCTGAAGGATTACGGAGCGACGTATGTCCAGATCGATGATGGCTGGCAGGGAACGGGTCATGGCATGGGGGAAAACCGAGACTGGACGACGATTGACAAACGTTTCCCACACGGGATGGATTCGCTTGCACGGTATATCAAGCATCTTGGTTTTAAGGCAGGCATCTGGGTTGCACCGCACGGACAGAGCAACCCGGCTGTGGTAAAGGCAAATCCGGGCGTCTTTCTCTTGAAACCTGACGACTCATCGGCATCTGATACGTGGGAAGGGAAGTTTCTCGTTGACCCGACGGTCTTTGACACGCACAATTTCCTGAGAGGCTTGTTCACCACACTATCGAACTGGGGGTACGATTACTTCAAGATTGACGGTCAGCCGATTGTTATCAACGAGTACAAAAAGAAGAAATCCTCCATGAAGACGCCGTCGGACGATTATGCTGGATTGTATCG
>CAYHRX010000375.1:0-4029 GCA_964359075.1 uncultured Chitinophagales bacterium | reverse complement strand
TAGATTCTTCACAACACCCCCGTTGATGCCGGCAGCAGCATTATGAAAGTGGGCCGCGGTCATCGTCAGACCAGTGACAGTAATGTTGTAAGAAAGTTGTGAAGCGTTTGCATTCAGGGCGAACCATCCCGTGCCGCTTGCTGATGTCGTCACCGGGGGATTTTCCTGATTCCCATCAAGCTTCGCCGTAAAACTTGCACCGGTATTCAACCGGACCTGTCCACGTATCTCTCCACCCGGATTCGCTGATGTATGAGCGTTCGCGTAGAGCCTTCCTCTCACCAATTCCCTCAGCAGAGCATCGGTCAGTGGTTGACTCGCGTCTCCGCTTGACCAAGTACCGGACGAGGCGTTGTTCGCCAGCGTAATGTTTTTCACAACACCACCATTTGTTCCGGCGGGCGCATTGTGGAAATGTGACGCAGTCGGGGTAAGACCCGTCACCGTGACATCATACGTCACAGAACCATTCGTGCCCAGCGTGACTGATGCAGTTCCGCCTGCCGTCGTCGACACTGGAGGATTTTCCTGAGCGCCCTCGAGCTTCGCTGAAAAACCGACGGGCGCCGCAAAAAGAACCTGCCCTCGGATCTCCCCACCAGGATTGGCAGAGGTATGCACGTTTACATACAATCTCCCACGCAGCAACTCACTGAACAATGAATCCGACAACGGCTGGCTCGCGTCCGAGCTGCTCCAAACACCTGATGCTGTATTATTGGTGAACGTGAGATTCTTGACCACGCCGCCGTTGATCCCTGCAGTCGCGTTGTGAAAGTGAGCTGCAGTCATCGTAAGCCCGTTCACCGTGATGTTGTATGTCAGTGACGTTCCGGCGGAATTCAGGACGAACGTCCCTGTTCCGCTGGCGGCCGTCGTAATCGGTGGATTTTCCTGGCTGCCATCGAGCTTGGCCGTGAACAGGATTTGTCCGTAACCCACCGCCGCAAAGATTACGCTTGCGACAAGAACAGTAAGGACTCGTTTCATAGAGTCTCCTTTTGGTTTTGTGAGGGGAACGTGGTTAGAAATATCATCCCCAGAGCAAAGCCAATGCCAGGGCTGGATTCACGCCGCCCCGGCGTTCTTTAGGAGATTTCTATGAATTTACAGAGTTGACCCCCCGCACCTCACCGCCGATGTGGAGTCGACGTCACAACAGGAGCTGCAGTGGGGAGTGGATGCCTCACGAAGAAGGCTCAGCATCTCGATACTTGGCGAGATCGATCCCGTACTCTTCGATTTTTCGGTACACAGTCTTGCGGTCGAGATCCATCAGCTCGGCGATTACTTTGATGTTCCCCTGATGGCGCTCGAGCATGTCGATGAGATACTTTGACTCGGCATGACGGATGATGTTCTTGACGTAGTCTTTAAATGGTATCTCGCTACCGGTTGTTGCGGAAGCCACAGACGGCAGCGCAGTCTGGACAGGTTGATTAGGCAAATCAACCGACGTGATAACCTCCCCTTCTGTTTTGATGATCGCCCGTTTGATGACATTCTCGAGCTCCCGGATGTTCCCGGGCCAGTCGTAGCTCGTCAACGCAGCCACGACGTGCGGGCTAATCGCTTTCACCCGACTGTTCGATAACGCCTGATGCTTCTGCAGCAAGTGCTCCGCAAGCAGCGGGACGTCATCGAGGCGATCGCTAAGGGAAGGAAGGGAGATGGGAAAGACATTCAGACGATAAAACAAGTCTTCGCGGAACAGCTGCTTCTTGGTTAACTCCTCGAGATTCCTGTTCGTTGCTGCGATAATGCGCACATCGACCTTAATCGGCCGATTGCCACCCACACGCTCAATTTCTTTTTCTTGCAGGACGCGAAGGAGTTTGGTTTGAAGATGGGCGGGAATATCGCCGATCTCATCGAGGAACACAGTCCCGCCCTGAGCGTCTTCGAACTTGCCAAGTCGCTGGCGTTGAGCGCCCGTGAAGGCTCCCTTCTCGTGACCAAACAGCTCGCTTTCCAACAATGTCTCCGAGAGCGCCGAGCACGTGATAACAACAAAGGGCTTATCACGTCGAGAGCTGTTGTAGTGAATCGCCTTCGCCAGCATCTCCTTCCCGGTGCCCGTTTCGCCAAGGATCAAAACTGTCGCGTCGGTTTCGGCCACTTGCTGAACGAGCTTGAAGACGCGCTTCATGCCCTCGTTGCGGCTCACGATGCTGGCATAACTGAACTTGTCCTGGATTTCCTCACGCAGCTGCCTGATCTCACGATCCTTGCGCTGTTCCACCAGCACGCGGCGAATTTTGATCAGCAGCTCATCATTATCACACGGTTTTGCGATATAGTCATATGATCCGAGCCGCATCGCTTCCACAGCCGTCGTAATCGATCCAAATCCCGTGATCATCATAACCGGCATTTCAGGACGTCGGGACTTGATCCACTGGAGCAATTCGATTCCGTTCATCCCCTCCATGACGAGATCGGAAAGCACGAGATCGAACTCTCCTTCGGAGAGGAGCCGCTGCGCTTCCGCTCCGGTCATGGCAACGCTCACAGTATATCCATGGTCCTGCAGCAACGCCACGGTGGCGATACGAAACGCCTTATCATCGTCGACGATCAAGATTCGTTCATTCACGGTGGGCAACTCTTATGCTGTCGTTGTGGTGATTGTCTCTTGAATGAGTGGCAGGGAAATCGTAAAGGTAGATCCTTCTCCCACCGTGCTTTTCACGCTAATGGTCCCGCTGTGCTGATTGATGATCCCGTAGCTCACGGAGAGGCCGAGTCCCACCCCGCTGACTTTTCCTTTCGTGGTGAAAAAAGCATCGAAGATTTTGCTCAGGTTCTCTCTTGGAATTCCCACGCCGCTGTCGCCGACCGAGACTTTCGCAAAGCCATTCTCCGCAAGGCTGACTATCCGGAGTGTACCGCCTTGCGGCATAGCCTCCTTCGCGTTGAGAATGATATTGATGAAAACCTGCTTGAGTTTGTCCTTCGATCCCTGGATCTCCGAAAGCCCCGGGTCAAGCTCTGTAGCGAATGCGATACGTGAGTTCCTGAGCTCATCTTGAAATGACGTGAGGACCTCCCGGAGCACTTCATTGAGCCGAACCGGCTCCATTTCATCGGTGACCAACGAGGTGCGGTAGAAATCGAGAAGCTGTCGCGTGAGCTTGGACATGCGCGTGATCTCATCGTAGGCAACTTCGACGAGCTCCCGGCCCTGCATTTCCTCAGGCAGCCGGCTCAGGCTCGTCTTCAGGCAGCTCTGAATGTTGTGAATGGGGTTGTTGATCTCATGCGCAAGCTGAGCCGTGAGCTTACCGGTGGCAGCAAGTCGCTCGCTTTGAACGAGTTCCTCCTGCGCGTCCTTGAGCTTCTTGAGCGTTTCATCCAGATCGACATTTCGCTCAATCAAATCCTTGTTAAGCCGATCGAGCTCGTTGATTTTTTCCTTTAGGGACTTGCTCATCTCGGCAAATTTCTGAGCTAGGAAACTCAACTCATCTCTTCCCTCCGCGGCAATCGCATAGTCATAGTTCCCTTTGCTGACCTCCGTCGTCCCTTGAACTAACGCGTTGATGGGCTTCGTGATCCCTAGCGAGATGACATGACCTATGATCGATGTGAGGACAAGAAAGATGAGCGATACGATGCCGAACGTCCCCAGGATGGGCTTGAGCGCTCGACTCAGCTCCTGTTCGACAGGTTTGATGATCAGATATAGTATTTGTGCCTTTGAACCTCCGGTGACGCGATTCAGTCGAACTGCCGTGCCGAGGTAGAGCTCATTGCCTGCTGCAACTTTGAAAACCGTGCCGACAGTGTCCTGGGAGGCGAGGCCTTCAAGGATGTTGGACGTGGTCAATGCGGCGAGAACTCTCTCCTGCTCTCCCTTATCAAAGGTCGAGAGGATTGCACTACTCTGCTGCATCAGGAGAATTCCGCTGTTCGTTTGATCCTTGAGCGAGCGAACTTCGCCCTCCTTGATGTTAAAGCCTATTGTCAGGGTGCCGATCAGATCTTTGTCGACCGCTATGGGGACTGAGGCGACTCGGAAAATCTTGT
>CAYHRX010000374.1:0-4046 GCA_964359075.1 uncultured Chitinophagales bacterium | reverse complement strand
CTACGGTCTACCCTCGAATCGGCGATTGCTATTGGAGCGGCTGTGCAAGGTGGTCATCCACGAACTCGGCCACACACTCGGCTTAGTACACTGTTCCTTCCAGCACTGCGTCATGCATGCCGCCTCGTACGTAGAAGAACTTGATCTTAAAAGCGCCTCGTTTTGCTCAGTCTGCTACAAAATGGTCAACCACCCGATCCATTCCCAAACCCGTTCGGAATAGTTTCAAGGCCAGATTGCCTGTAGGATGCAGGTATCGTCATGTTGGCTTGAATCCGTTGGCGATTGTGGTGCGCCATGTCGTATATTGTGGCTGACTCCACCTTGCGTTTTCCACCATATCTAAGGACACATCCATCAATGGGAAGTTCTACGTGCTTGCCGGGACGTACGGTCGCAGCATCTGGATGAGAGATGTATCGGGTGATGATCCGACTGAAGTTGCCGAGAGTAGTCCGACGCCTGCGGGTTTCAAGCTCTACCAGAATTATCCCAATCCATTCAATCCATCAACGACAATCCAATTCTCGATCCCGCAAGCGGGATTCGTGACAATGAAAGTCTTTGATCTGCTTGGGCAGGCGTATACTCAGCACGATGGGATGCCTCGGCGGCTGCGGGCGGCGTCTATTTCTACCAGCTGCATGTCGGTGATTTCGTCCAAGCGAGGAAGTTCATAGTACTCAAGTAGCGATTGAGATAGCCAGGGGGGTGAAGCTTTCCCTCGGAACGTGGTTTCAGCAGCGTCTGACACACGCAAACGGTGCCTTGACTTTGTGAACCGCTACGCCTATCTTGGCGGCGTAGGAAAGCGTTGGTAACAGTTCTTTTCCTCATAACTCCTCAAAGGGCAGGTCGGCGAAATGCTTTCGACAGCATCGCGTATTGCATCTTGCAGTTCATTTGTTGCCGTCCTTTCATGCCTGCCAACAAATATCCTCCTTTACACACTAGCCAAAGGAGTAGCTCAGCGCTGCTCCATTATCTTCCCACCACACACAGAGGTGATTTATGAAGCGAGTCAGCTCTCTTTTCGCGACCGGGTACGCGTTGCTTGTTTTGACAACCGCAGTGTACGCCCATGAGTGGTCCACCGCTCAGAAGGAAGTCTGGAAGGTCGTCGAGACCTACAACGGATTGTACGACAAAGGCGACCTGGAGGGGTTTATGAGCTACTTCCACAGCGACTACTCTGGGTGGATCTACTCCGCGCCTACTCCAAACGACAAGACCACCGTGCGGAAGTTCGTGGACTTCGGCATGAAGAGCGGCAAGGTTCTCTTCTCCCATATTACTCCTGCGGCGATAAGCATCCAGGGCAACGTCGCGATCGTTCACTATTTCTGGACGGCAGTCGAGAAGGATGCAGACGGGAAAACAGATGAACATGGCGGTCGCTGGACAGACATCCTCATGAAGCAAGGAGACAAATGGTTGATCATTGGCGACCATGGTGGAAGAACGAAGCAGTAATCAAGAGGATCCACTCGGAGAAATGCCCAGGCCGAGGGAGTAGAACCGAGGGCGAATGTACCAGAGCATAGGAGGAACTATGAAGCCACGAAGAACATGCCTGTGGTTGAGCATTATGGCGGTGCTGAGCAAAGAATGAAAGACACCACTGCAACTTCTGAGGTTACCCGACCGGCTCCGCTGGAGATCGATTCGGCTGAGTTCAAGAGGATCGGATACTCGATGATCGATCATGTCGCGGCGTTCCTCTCAACGCTGCCGACACGGCCGGTTACTTTGGGTGAACCTCCTGAAAAGATCCGCCAGCATCTTGGCGCAGAACACCTGCCGGAACATGGGACCGATCCGAAACGCTTGCTCGATGAGACTGCGAAGCTGATGATCGAGCACTCGCTGTTCAATGGGCATCCCAGGTTCTGGGGCTACATCACTTCATCTCCTGCGCCGATCGGAGCGTTAGGCGACCTGCTGGCTTCTGCCGTGAATCCCAACGTCGGGGCATACAATCTCTCACCAGTCGCGACGGAAATCGAGCGACAGACCATCCGCTGGATTGCCGAGTTGATCGGCTATCCGACCGACTGTGGCGGGATACTCGTGAGTGGCGGCAACATGGCGAACTTCGTCGGCTTCATGGTCGGCTGTCATCAGCAGGTGTCATGGGATCTGCGAACCGAGGGTTGGAATGGAAAGCCTCCCGTATCAGTCTATGCGTCGACTGAAACCCATGGTTGGCTGCACAAGGCTGCGGATATGTTCGGACTGGGAACATCTGCAATCCGATGGATTCCAACGGACGATCAGCTTAGGATGAGAACGGAGGTGCTTCAACAGAAGATTGCCGAAGACAAGTCGAGAGGTGTGCTCCCCTTGCTGGTTATTGGATCGGCCGGAACTGTCAGCACAGGTGCGATTGATCCTCTCCGCGAGCTTGCTGGAATCTGTCGTGAGAACAGACTCTGGTTCCATATTGATGGTGCATACGGGGGATTTGCCGCGGCAGTGCCGGATATCTCTCCGGACATGAAGGCTCTGGATCTTGCGGATTCAATCGCAGTTGACCCTCACAAGTGGCTGTACGCGCCGCTCGAAGCAGGCTGTACACTGGTGAAGAACGCTAGCCTTTTAAAAGAGACGTTCAGCTTTCATGCGTCGTACTACCGATTCGATGAAACGAGCGGGGAGCCGCCACTCAATTTCTTCGAGCACGGCCCACAGAACTCGCGTGGCTTTCGTGCGCTGAAGGTGTGGCTTGCTCTGCGCCATGCGGGCCGACGTGGCTACCAGGAAATGATCGGCACCGACATAGCACTTGCGGCGGAGCTGTACAGGCTCGCGGCGGAACATCCTGAGCTCGAGGCATTCACGCACGGACTGAGCATTGCAACCTTCCGCTACGTTCCCACCGACCTTCGGTCAAACACGAAGGAAGCTGAAGAGTACTTGAACAAACTTAACGCGGAGTTACTGGATCGACTGCAGCTGGGCGGGGAAGCATTTCCTTCCAACGCTGTCGTTGACGGGAAGTTTTTGTTGAGAGCGTGCATCGTCAACTTTCGAACAACGCTCAAAGACATACGTGACCTGCCGGAGATCATCGTCCGGTATGGGCGTGAGGCCGACCGTCACCTGCGCCCTTTGCATTTTTCGAAGGCGGTGGCCGCTCCAGTGCAGACGTGACCCGGAGCGATTGCATTTGTAGAGAAGATTCCTGAGATTCTCCTACCACGTAGCTCTTTTTGCATTCCATGATTAGCGCATCCGAAGCGGTCCAGATAATCCTTGAGAATACTCCGCTTCTTGGTACGGAGAAAGTGTCCCTGATTGACTCACTTGGCCGAACTCTGAGAGAGGATATCGTTGCTGACCTTGACCTGCCTCCGTTCGGCAACAGTGCGATGGATGGCTATGCGGTTTCGAGCAGCGATCTGTTGGGTGCTGTCAGCGGTGGTCCACTGGTTCTTGAGATCGTCGGTGAGGCGAGTGCAGGGAATGTGTTCGATGGAAAGCTGCGCGTTGGTGAGACCGTGCGGATAATGACCGGCGGGAGAATTCCTGACGGTGCCGATGCCGTCGTACCGATTGAACATGTGCGCTTGCCGGATGAGAAGCATGTGGAGATTAGTGCGTCAGTAAGACGAGGGCAGCATGTACGGCAGCAGGGTGAAGACTTCAGAAAGGGAGAGACAGTGCTGCATGTCGGTGACGGCATCACACCTGGCTCACTCGGCGTGCTTGCGTCTCTGGGACACAAGCGAGTCGGCGTGTTTGTACGACCTGAGGTGAACATCCTTGTGACTGGTGATGAGCTTGTTGAGATTGATGAAAAGCCGGGAGAAGGACAGATTCGAAATAGCAGCTCGTATGCGCTTGCAGGATATGTCCGTCATTCCGGCGGCGCGCCCAACGTGCTCGGCATTGTGTCGGACAAGAGGAAGCGTCTGCGCAAGGCGCTCAAGGAAGCTCTCGATGCTGATGTGTTGCTTGTGACTGGCGGCGTTTCGGTGGGGAAGTATGACTTCGTGAAGGAGACGCTGGATGACCTTGGCGTCGAGGTCAAATTCTGGCAGGTG
>CAYHRX010000373.1:0-4068 GCA_964359075.1 uncultured Chitinophagales bacterium | reverse complement strand
ATAGAGTTGTATGTTGAGAAACCGTTTCGGATATTAAGGAGAGCGTCCTACTCTAAAGAACGAAATCAGACCTACGACCTCGTAGAGGTAACAATCGCGCAGCATAACATGACTGGCGTGTATGTTATGCGGCAGGGAGGCGACATAATCATGGTTAGGTTGCAACCAAGAATCGGTATTCTTCAACATTAGAGGAGTCCTTTCATGTCGGATGTTCTTACAAAACCATTGGACGAGTTAATCAATACAATGACTGCCGCCAGTATCCCGGAGAGTTTCGTTGAGCAGAAGAAAATGGCCGCAACCAAGATTCTTGTCGAGAATCTAATAACTTCAATCAATACCAACGCAGAGGGAGCGGATAAACTTGCCAATAGAGTCTTCTGGCTCAACGTGGTATTGACGGGTGCTACTGTTGCCGGAGTAGTCATTGCATTCTTCAAACCTTAGTGAGTTGTCTGAGAAGGCGAAGTGTTTGTAGTCGAATGATTCTTTCCATGTCGAGAGAGGAAATTGAATCCTTATTCTCTACAATCATTTCAGATATGTCTTCGTCAATCAGTTCAAATTCTTTCCGACGAAAGGCTTTTTCTCCTTCTGCCGGGAGAGGTAGTACAACATCATCAACAAAAATCGGATCGGCTGGTTGCAACCTAACCAGGCGCTCAACTTGACGTGATGAGCGTTTCGTTATCTCAATGCCTACGCCGAATAATTTGATTGTCATAGCCTCGCTCACAGTCTACTTTGTTTTGTGGACGGTGCTACGCAAGTTAGCGCCAGTCCGTTAGGCAGCAGGCATCAACAGCGAGGACTAAGCGAATGGAACAAAAGGAACCACGCAGTCTTGACATTCTGGGGATCAAGCCAATTGGCGATGCTGCTAACAAGATCGTCGGAGCCACACTCGATGCTGCGTCCGCATTCTTAAGCAGGATTTGTTTACCAGCCGCCGAAGAGTTTGGTTTGTTACTTAGAGATAAGGTCAACAACTGGCGCACGCGCAACCTAGTCTCTGTCCTGGAGAAGGCGGAGGAAAAACTACGTTCCTCACAAGCTTCCAATGAATCTCATGCCAATCCGAGACTTCTTTTTCAAACTCTAGAACAAGCTTCTTGGGTTGATGATCAGTCCGTCCAAGAAATGTGGGCAGGCTTGCTTTCTTCATCATGCACTGTTGATGGAAAGGATGAAAGCAATCTGATCTTCATCAATATTCTCTCACAACTAACCAGTACCGAGGTCGTCATTTTGAAGAATGCGTGTGAGAAAGCACAAAAGGTTATAACTCAAGGAGGATGGATAGCTGCTGAGGATCTCTTACTGACACTGGATGAGTTGAAGCAACTGACGGGCATAACAGACTTACAACATCTTGATCGAGAGCTCGATCATATGCGATCTTTAGAATTGATTAACCTTGGATTCGATCCAGAGTCGACTACAGCCGACCTCACTCCAACTTCGCTTGCTTTGCATTTGTATGTGAGGTCTCAAGGTTCTCGCAAATCACCGATAGAGTTCTTCAACTTGGAGGTCACTCCACATAGCGGGCCTGCCACCTAACCCCTTTAAAAAGGAAAAAATCCCCGCCAGAGAACGGCGGGATCGACGACAAGAGTATAGTCTTCTCCTGTGTGCACACGGGGTGATGTGTGCACGTGTTCATTGGACGAATGATCTTTGCATTCCCTGCCTGCGCTGCCGCTCCGGCAGGCAGGCGACGGTCGCGCATGACACACCAGGTGGTATCGCGTGAAGGGCATGGGGGAGCATGGACCAGAGGCGGCGGAATCCTGAATTCGGTCAGCCGCCTTTCGTTTGAGATGTCAGTTCTTGGCTTGGACTCTTGAATAGAATGCACCGGGAGCGAGTACGACGTCGCGGATGAGGCCGTTCATGGTGGTGGAGCTTCTGGACGCTGCACTTCGGGGGCGTCAGCGCACCGCGAAGTACCATTCAGCATTCAGCACTGTGGAGTGATACGAAGATGATTGTATTATCCTGGCGCTTCTCTCTGTTGTTCCTCCTCCTCTCCTTCCTCCTTTCAGTCCCTGGTGAGAGGACGAGACCTCAGAAGTCGGTTACCGCAGCAGCATCCGCCAACATCCGCATTATGACATTCAACATCCGGTATGGCACCGCGAATGACGGCGAGAATAGATGGGGGTTACGGAGATCGTCCGTGTTCAAGCTCCTGCGCGATCAGGACCCAGACATCATCGGCGTGCAGGAGGCACTGCGCTTCCAGCTCGATGAACTCCGCACTGCATTGCCGCAGTACGGGGAGATCGGCACAGGCCGCGATGACGGCAAGACGGCCGGGGAGTACGCCGCAATTCTCTACCGCTCACCAAGGTTCGCGGCAAAGCGGCAAGGAACGTTCTGGTTCTCGGACACGCCTGATGTGCCTGGCTCGAAGAGCTGGGGCAACAACATCCCGCGCATCTGCACGTGGGCCCTGCTGGCGGATTCTGGATCGGGCAAGAGTCTCTATGTGTTCAACGTCCATCTCGACCATGAGTCGCAAAGGTCAAGGGAGCAAAGCGCTCTCCTCCTTCAGGAGAGGATACAGAATGTCGAAACTGGAACTCCCATCATCGTCCTTGGCGATTTCAACACAGGTGAGCAGAACCTGACAGTCCGGATTATTCAGGGAGAAGATGCGTTGACGGATAACCTCTCCCCTCGCCGGACGAAGTTCGCCGATACGTACCGCCTGATCCATCCAAGAGCAGTAGAGGTCGGGACGTTCCACGCGTTCTCCGGAGAAAGGACCGGAGAGAAGATTGATTACATCTTTGTCTCCCCCGGCGTCACAGTCCTGGAAGCTGAAATCCTCCACTTCAAAGTGGACGGCCGCTACCCGTCCGATCATTTCCCCGTCACTGCCCGCATCACGTTCTGATCTCTTGCCTGACGGGTTTGTTTCTGCTATATTCGTACGCACAGTTCGTCGGTGACAACCACACTCAGATCCTCTTCATGTACTTCGACCTTACCGAGTGGCTGAACGTGATTCTGCACTGGATCCACGTCTTCGCCGGCATTCTGTGGATCGGCCAGACGTACTTCTTTACATGGCTGGACAGTCGGTTCGCTGAAATAATGAAGAAGAATAGCGAGAAGACAGCGGACGATCGCGTATGGATGGTTCACAGCGGTGGCTTCTATATCGTCGAGAAGCAGAACGTCCCGAAACTCATGCCGACGATACTCCACTGGTTCCGGTGGGAAGCAGCCATCACCTGGCTCACCGGCATTGCGCTGCTTGCGTTGGTCTACTGGCATGGTGGATTGATGGTGGAAGAAACAATGGATGAGACCACTGCAATCCTCGTTGGCGTTGGGCTGTTGATCCTTGCCTGGCCGGTGTACGAATTGCTCTGGCGGTCACCGTTGGGAAAGAATGAATGGATCGGCGCCTCCATCTCCTTTGCTCTTATCGTACTCGTTGCGTTTGGATTGACGCACTACATGGGAGGCCGAGCTGCGTACATGCATGTTGGGGCGATGTTCGGGACAATCATGGCCACGAGCGTGTGGGTCACGATCATCCCAGCGCAACGTAAGATGGTTGCCGCTTTGAAGGTCGGCAGAGAGCCGGATCTTGCTCTGGCACACCGCGCTAAGGCCTGCTCGAGGCACAACACGTTCATGGCAATGCCCTTGGTCTTCATCATGATCAGCAACCACTTCCCCACCGCCACATACGGCGCAGAGATGGGCTGGCTTGTGCTTGCCGCGCTTGTGCTCGCCGGATGGGGAGCGGCGAAGATTGTGCGACGAGTGTAATATTTGGAGGAGCAGACCATTCAGCGTCAGCTTATCTCAACTGGAAGTCCGTACGAGCCACGAGTTGGCATCTCAAGAGCGGTCCGTGCAGGGCGGATCATTGCAGTCTCGGGTACTGCACCACTAAGCGTCGATGGAAAGACGGTTGGACATAATGACCCCGCTGCTCAGGCAAGGCGGTGCATCGAGATCATCAGCGCGGCGCTCCAGAGGGCAGGCTCAAGTCTGAGCGACGTCGTTCGCACTCGAATCCTGCTGACGCGAATCGAGGAC
>CAYHRX010000372.1:0-4075 GCA_964359075.1 uncultured Chitinophagales bacterium | reverse complement strand
AAAGCTACGCTTCAATTTTGCTTCCAGCCCGGAGGTACTGGCACATGACAGTATCATTTGTCGGGGGAGTGCCAGCGCGATCTCGTGGAGATTCATCAACGAATCCACGAGCACGCTGGCAATCTTGTCGGCGTCCAATTTCTTTGCACGGATGACATCATAATCGAGATAGATATTCCCGTCCACCAGCTGTTTGATCCACGATCGCTCACTTGCAGGTGCGCCAAACGCATGCACAAGCGCTGAGTTGCACCAATCAGATAGCGTGCTGTGAGAGAGTCTCCCAACATCGGCGGTGGGATAGCGGGATCGAATGTACTCGGGAATGGGTGTCACACCGTGGTCGCTTGTGAGGACGACAACGGTATTTCTTAAACCGATGCGGGTATCCAGATACTTCAAAAAGTCTGCAATAACCCGATCGGTGTGGATGGCCATCTCGAGAACTTCCCGGCTGTGCGGACCGAATGCGTGCCCAACATAATCGGTAGACGAAAAACTGACGCAGAGAAGATCGGGAGATGGGTTCTCACCAAGGTGTTCTCCTTCGATGGCAGCTTGAGCGAATTGAGCGAGCACTTCCATGCCGAACGGACTCGTGAGCATGGCCTCGTAGTATGACTTCGTCAGATGAATCTCACTGTCGCCCCGGACAGGGTGCGGGAATCCTCTGCCGAACGTACTGAAGCTGGCCTCGTACGGTGCATCGTCAATGTCCATCATCGCATATGCATCGTCAGGTAATGATTGCTCCCATGTTTTCCCGAAGTAGGAGTTTACAACTCCGGACGCATTGAACCTCTGGACCCACAATGGGAGAGCGTTCGTGTAATAACTTGAAGTAACGAACAAGGAATCGATAAGCCAGAAAACGCCATTTGCCATCTTCCCGCCCAACAGAACGGCAGCCCTATCTTTGTGTGAGATTGAGATAACTCTGCCCTTGAAGCCGGTATGAAGGCGCAGTTCATCACCAAATGTCGGGATGATAAGGTTTGCGGGTGATCTCCCTTCTGCGCCTGCGCCAATAGCGGACACGCTGTTGTCAACCACGCAGTACACAGTCTGATGCCTTGCCGCATCGTACCATGTGTTCGTCACAATCCCGTTTTGGTTGCCATAGGCGCCGGTGAGGATGACGGCATGGCCGGGTCCCGTCATGTTAAATGCATGTTTGTACACAGCGTTTGAGAAGCACGCGCCATTCTCCATCAGACGGCGGAACCCCTGCGTGCCATAGTACGCATTGAACTTAGTAAGGTAATCGTATCTGAATTGATCGAGGCTGATGACAACAACCAGCCTTGGTCCAGAGCGCGAGGCAGTGAACAGGACGAGAGCGAGAATGAGAAGCACTGCAGATCTTCGGACGAACATGAACGGTGTCCTTGAGTGTTGGTGATGAATAAATGGACAGCAAGATGGTACAGAATTGCTTTCTCAAATGGAAGCATCAGGTTGAAAATGAAGCGGTTTTTGTGCATTTTGACAGCAGCGAGTTTCTTGCCAGATGCTCATCTTCGGTTGTCGCATGTTGCTTATCATTCCCGCAATCGATATCAAAGGTGGCCGCTGTGTCCAGATGGTACAGGGCGTGGAGGGCTACAGCTATTCAGACGACCCCATGGAAATGGCGAAGCTGTGGCGGAAAGAGAACGCCAAGTCGCTGCACGTCACCGATGTGGACGGCGCCCTGCAGGGACGCCTTGTGAATGTTGACTGTATCCGCACCATGGTGAACACCGTGGATATCCCAATCGAGCTTGGTGGAGGACTACGGAGCTTCGAGGCGGTGAAGCAGGCGTTCGATCTCGGCGTCTACAGGGTTCTCATCAGTACGATGGTCATCGAGAATCCCGATGTGGCCAAGCGAGTGATTGACACGTATGGCCCGAGCAAAGTGGTGCTCGGTATCGATGCGCTCGACGGCATTGTGGCAACGCATGGATGGCAGGAATCATCCGGTCTCACCGCTCTCTCGGTTGCGCTCAACGCGAAAGCCCTTGGCTTCAAACGCGTGGTATACACAGACATCCGGCTTGATGGAAGACTGCGAGGCGTGAACCTCCGTGTCTTGCGTGAACTCGCGGAGAAGACCGGCATGCGCATCACATCAGCCGGAGGTGTTTCGGGGCTTGATGATCTCCTGAGGGTACAGGAACTGGAACAAGTTGGCGTCGATTCCGTCGTGATCGGCCGTGCTCTCTACGAGAACAAGTTTTCCTGCCAGGGTATCTGGCGGATGTGTGAAGCAGGCAACTATCCGTACACTGCCAAGGTGTAGGATTTGTTTATCAACCATCTCTCACGATGAAGTTCCTCGTGGTCGGTCACCTCTGCCTCGATGTTATCCATCCTGTTGACGGTCAGGAAGTGGAAAGCTACGGCGGCATTTACTATGCGGTTGCGGCGCTGGCATCGGTTGCAAGAGCCGCCGACGTTGTGTCTCCCGTCTTCGGAGTGAACAAACACGACTACCCCGCACTCGTTGAGCACCTCAAACGATTTCCGAATGTGGACGCGTCCGGCATCTTTAAGTTCGACGAGCCGACGAATAGCGTTCACCTCTATTATAGAGACGGGCAGAGCAGAATTGAGTGCTCGAAAGACATCGCGAAGCCGATTCCGTACGAGAAAATCCGGCGGCATCTTTCTGTGGATGGAATCCTCATCAACATGATTTCAGGGTTTGATCTGACACTCGAAACTCTTGACCATATCCGGCTGGCAGTCCGTTCCCATGGCATCCCGATTCACTTTGACTATCACAGCCTCACGCTTGGTGTGCAGGAGAACCACGAGCGGTTCCGCCGCCCGGTCGAAGACTGGCGCCGCTGGGCGTTCATGGACGATACCGTGCAGCTCAACGAGGAGGAAATCGGCGGACTTGCTGTTGAGCGCTTGACTGAGAAGCAAACCGCTGGGCATTTGCTGACGTTGAGCGTGAAGGGCGTTGTGGTAACGCGGGGTGAACGCGGAGTAACGCTCTATCATAATGAGCACAAGAAGATTGTCCAGCAGGATTTCGAGGGGATCAAACTTGAAAGTCCCCGTGATGCAACCGGCTGCGGTGATGTGTTCGGTGCAGCGTTCGTTCTGCAATATGTGAAGACGCGGGACCTCGCTGTCGCAACACAGTTTGCCAATCGCGTTGCCGCTGCCAAGGTTCAGCACATCGGCGTCGAGGAACTAACCAGTCTCAGGGAAACACTGGGAGGTTGATATGAACATTGCTCTCATTGGCTACGGGAGGATGGGGAAAGAAGTGGAGCTGGTGGCAAAGGAAAAAGGTCTGAAGGTTGTCGGTATCTTCACCGAAGAAAACAACACAGGCGGACTCGGCATTGCTGATGACCTGCTCAAGAATGTGGATGTGTGCATCGACTTCTCAACACCAAAGGCCGTGATTGACAATATTGAGGCGGTCGCGGAATGCGGCAAGAGCATTGTGGTCGGCACAACCGGCTGGTATGACAAGCTTGACCACGTCAAGAAGCTGGTCAAGGAGAGGAAGATCGGGTTCCTCTACGCCAGCAATTTCTCGCTCGGGGTGAATATCTTCTCGCAGATCGTCATGGATGCGGGGCGGTTGTTCGAGAAGCATTCAGAGTACGATGTTGCCATCAGCGAGATGCACCACAGGGGGAAAGCCGATAGCCCCAGTGGCACAGCCCTTTCACTTGGCTCGATTGTTCTCCAGTCGCTGAAGCGGAAGACGGCAATCTTGCACGAAGCTCCTCACGGGCAGATCAAGACGGAACAATTGCACGTGACCTCAACGCGGGTCGGTAGCGTTACCGGTACACATGCCGTCGTCTTCGATTCCGAGTGCGACTCGATTGAGCTTGTGCATCGGGCAAAGAACCGGCGCGGGTTCGCCCTCGGTGCTGTGGTCGCCGCTGAATGGCTGAAAGGAAAGAAAGGATTCTACACGATGCGTGATGTGATTCTTCCGTAACAGGCATACAAGTGAAACGAAAACTCCTCTTTAGAGGCACAGCAACAGCGCTCGTTACCCCATTCAAGAAAGACGGCTCTGTGGATGAGCACACAATGCGTGAGCTTGTCGACTTCC
>CAYHRX010000371.1:0-4088 GCA_964359075.1 uncultured Chitinophagales bacterium | reverse complement strand
AAGAATTGCTGGCTTGGCACGTACAACGGTGCGGCGATGCTCGACCCTGGAGGGCTGACTACATCCTTTGGACTCAGCGACGGGTTGCCACATCTCTCCGTGCACTCTTTCGCCCAAGGCGAGCACGGGAGTATCTGGATCGGTTCGTGGGACGGCCTTGTTGTCTATGAGAATGGCAGACTCAAATCCGGTCCGATCCGTGAACTGCACCATGTGCCTGTGATCCGACTTCTTCGTGATCAGGATGGAGCAATTTGGTGTGGCAGTCGCGGAAAGATTGTGAAAGCATCCCCTGAAGGAAAGGTGTTGCTGACTCTTGGTGCGAAAGAGGCGATCCCTGACGCGGGCATTTCTGCGCTATTCATCGATGCAGAAGAGACACTTTGGTTCGGGACGGATTCGCGCGGCGGCGGGTTCTATCGTGATGGCAAGGTCGTCCTTCTTGGTGAACGTGAAGGACTACCTGACCCGTGGGTAATGTCGATCAGCCAGGACAGACATGGAACAATCTGGTTCGCGACACAACATGGCGTCGTGTTTTGGGACGGACAGCGATTCGGGCCGATGAGGACAACAGAGGAGGAACTCCGCAATGGCATCGTGACATTTGTTGTGAGGGACAGTCTCCAGAACATGTGGTTTGGTACACAGCGTGGCGTGTACGAATGGAATGATTCTGTAACCAGTCACCTCGACAACTACGACGGCCTCGTTGCTGATCCAACCAGATGCGGGTATGTTGACGGAGAAGGAAACCTCTGGATCGGGACGGTCGGAGGCGCTTCGCGACTTGAGATGAAGAACTTCACCAGAAAGCCTGATCCTCCTCCCATTCACATCGAAGGCGTGGCTTCGGATGAGCAAGCGCAGCCGGAGGACAGAACATCCTTTTCGTATGCCGAGAACAACTTGTCCATGTACTTCAACTCTCTGAGTTTCAGAGACGAGCGGCAGACGGAGTTCCAATGGATGCTGACAGGGTCTGATGCGACGTGGCAGCCGCCGCGCACGGAGCGGCATGTTCGATATACGCATCTTCCATGGGGAACATATGAGTTTCTTGTTCGTGCTCGAAACAGTCGCTCGGCATGGTCAGAGCCGGTGCGCCTCGCATTTGTCATTCATCCGCCCTTCTGGGGAACGTGGTGGTTCAGGGTGCTGTCGGCAACAGGCGTGGTGGGTGGGCTTTTCCTCTTCTACCGTCGCCGTGTGCGAGTTCTTGAGAAAGAGAAGATCATACAACAAGAGTTCTCCCTGCGTCTTATGGAATCGCAGGAGAACGAGCGGAAACGCATTGCAGGTGAACTGCACGACAGCCTCGGTCAGGATCTGCTCGTCGTCAGAAACAGAGCACTGCTTGGGCTGAAGGATACCTCGTTGAGCGGAAACGTGCGCGATCAGCTCGACCAGATTTCGTCCGTGGCCACGCAGGCGATCAACAATGTGCGTGAAATCTCATATGGCCTGCGTCCCTACCAGCTCGATCGTCTCGGCTTGACGAAAGCAATCAGCTCTCTTGCGTCGGTGGTCGCCGATTCCTCTTCAATCCGATTCTTGATGGAAGTCGATCCCATCGACGACGAGATCGGGAAAGACCAGGCCATTCACGTGTATCGTATCGTGCAGGAGGGAATCAACAACATCCTCAAACATGCCGGCGCAAGCGAAGCGAGTGTGTTAATACGCGTGGAGAAGGACAACCTTCGCATTACCATCAGCGATAACGGAAAGGGGATACCTCAGGATTCTCCGGACATACCGGATGGGCGCCATGGCTTTGGACTTGTCGGGATTTCCGAACGGGCAAAGGTCATGAACGGAACCATGACAATGGAATCAACGCCCAACAAGGGAACCACACTCATCGTGCTCATACCGAGACTGCGAAAGACAACATGATCTCTCACATCACACTCGTTCTCGCGGACGATCATCCTCTCTTCAGGAAGGGACTGCGAGAAGTCATTGATTCCGATCCGGCCCTGAATATTGTTGGTGAAGCGGGTGACGGGGCGACAGCTCTCAAACTCATTCAACAGCATACTCCCACCATGGCAATCCTCGATGTCGACATGCCACGGATGGGGGGTCTCACCGTCGCACGTGAGATTCAGAAGCAAAAGCTCGAAACGGACGTTGTCTTCCTGACGATGTACAAAGAGGAAGACCTGTTTAACGAGGCAATGGATGTTGGAGCTCGTGCATACGTTCTGAAGGACAGCGCCGTGGATGATATCCTGAACGCCATCCACACCGTCGAAGACGGGAAGTACTACATCAGTCCCGCACTCTCCGACCACCTGATCAAGCGGAGCGCACGGGCGGAGAAGCTGCTGCGCCACACACCTTCACTTGAAGACCTCACACCCGCTGAGCTGCGTATCCTGAAGCTGATTGCTGAGAACAAGACCAGCAAAGCAATCGCCGATGTTCTCTCGATCAGTTACAAGACAGTAGAGAACCACCGCACGAGCATTGCCTCGAAGCTTCACCTGCGCGGAAGCCACAGCCTGTTGAAGTTCGCGCTGGAAAACAGGCAAGCCCTTGGTGTACGGTAGCTCATGAAGGATTGGGAATCCGTATGAACAATGAAAACCAGGAAGACATATTACCACCGCCACCTGCCGCACTATCACCCGGAGGATGCGACCTTTCACATCGTGTTTCGACTGGCGGGAACATTGCCACAAGAGGTGGTCGAGCGGTTACGCACCGAGCGCGAGCACCAGGAAGAGACTCTCGCGGGCATTAGGGATGAAAGGCGCAAACGAGATGAGTGGCACTTACATCATCAGGCGTACTTCGAGAAGGTCGATAGCTTACTGGACAATGACAGTTCGGGACCCCGCTGGCTTGCTGACGAACGCATTGCGGCGATTGTTGCGGAAGCGTTCCATCACCGGGACGAAAAGGAATACGACTTGCTGGCATTCACGATCATGCCGAACCACGTACACCTCGTGGCCACAGTAGGTCGACCAGACTGGTCGACCTACAACCGTCGCCACGAGTCATCAACGGCCCTCTCGGATATTCTGGAAAACCTCAAATGGTATACGGCATTGAAATGCAACAGGGTTCTCACCCGTGCGGGTCAGTTCTGGCAACACGAAAGCTACGACCATGTGATCCGCGATAGTGAAGAGCTTGAACGCGCCATCGGGTATGTACTCAACAATCCCGTGAAGGCAGGTCTCGTCGATACCTGGGAGCAGTGGCGGTGGACATACATGAAGCTGGGGATTGTGTAGAACGGCACCGTCACTTGGTCCTCGCTTGACTTCCGCTGTCATCATTCAATAGGACGGCTTGTCAATTTGCCATGGGATCGTATATAATCATGACACGCCGGTTGGCTGACAACGGTGGAGAACCACCCCACGAGTATGGCTTCGAAGCTTCACCTGCGCGGAAGCCACAGCCTGTTGAAGTTCGCCTTGGAAAACAAAGCGGCGCTGGCAAAGTAATCGCTGTCGCATAGGTGTTTCCCCCCCCTTTTTTTGAGGGTGTCCACATCTACTTGTTGCTCTATCCCCGTTGTACCTTCCTTCAACACATTCCACCCCATGTTACGTGCTCATCCAAATCGTAGACGACAGTCCCAACATGCGCGAGACCATCAAGTCCGTGCTCGGGGGGTTAAGCGCGGAGTTCATCGAATCGAGCGATGGGGATGAAGCAGTTCAACAATTTATCTCCTACAGTCCCGACCTTGTCATTATGGATATTCGCATGAAACGAATGGATGGTATTGCAGCAACACGCGCCATCCGCAGTCTATCACCGTCCGCGCAGGTAGTGATCGTGACACAGTACGACGATAACGATCTCCGCAGCGCTGCTCGGGATGCAGGTGCGGTGGGATATGTCTTGAAAGACGACCTTTCGGCGTTGCATTCACACATTCGCTGAATGCTCTCGTTCCGGCGGTACCGTTAGAATTCACAATTCTTCATTCTCAAAGGAGGCCTTATGAAACGATTTTTTGGTATTCTCTCTGCAACGATTCTCTTCGTCGAGCTTCTCACTGCCCAACCCATGTCCGGCAGCTACACAGTCGGCGGCACATCGCCCAATTTCGCCACGCT
>CAYHRX010000370.1:0-4092 GCA_964359075.1 uncultured Chitinophagales bacterium | reverse complement strand
TATTGCAAATCTTATCCCATAGTGTTGCACTTGCTCATTGAACTCGTGAATTGATCAGGCAGACTCCGGGCTCGAAATGAAATCAGAGGACGGATCAAATCCTAATCCCGAAGAACCAATCACGAAACAAATCCGAGACACCAAACCGTCTAAGCTCAAAGTGTACGACCTTGAGGAAAGAACGCTTGCATTTGCAAAACGGGTGTTCGCCTTTATCCATCGACTCCCAAAAACGATAACAAATATCAAAGCATGCGATCAACTAGCCAGATCTTCGGGTTCCATAGGGGCGAATTACATTGAGGCAAACGAGTCTCTCGGAAAGAAGGACTTCCTCATGCACGTCAAGATTTCGCGGAAGGAGTCGAAAGAGAGCAGGTTTTGGCTACAGCTTGTTATTTGTAAACCGGAAGATGAAGCTGAGCAATTGAGGCTCATACAGGAGTCAACCGAATTGATGAAGATCTTCGGTTCGATTGTTCAGAAGTCGAGTTAACCTTCTTGCCTTTTGTGCTGGTTTCTGTAAGCGCGCTACCGGGGCTTTGTTATTTTGAATTTGTTTAGGATTTGGTTCTTCAGATTTGGAGTTTTACAACGTTGAGGTCAACATGGTAGATTTATCAGTGAATTGTGGAGGCATCAAGTCGCCGAATCCATTCTGGCTGGCATCCGCTCCGCCAACCAACTCAGCCTATCAGGTGTGCAAAGCGTTTGAGCAAGGCTGGGGCGGTGCCGTGTGGAAGACAATTGGCGAGCCGGTGATGAATGTTGTGAAACGCTACGCCGCGATCGACTATAACGGCCAGAAAGTCCTCGGGCTGAACAACATCGAGCTCATCAGCGACCGGCCCATCGAGGTGAACCTGAGAGAGATCGCCGAGACGAAGAAGCTCTGGCCCGACCGCGCCGTTATCGCCTCGCTCATGGTCGAGTCAAAGCGCGAGGCATGGCACGACATTGTGAAGCGCACCATCGACACCGGCTGCGACGGCATCGAGCTCAATTACGGTTGTCCTCATGGCATGAGCGAACGCGGCATGGGTGCTGCCGTTGGTCAGGTTCCCGAATACTGTCAGATGATCACCGAATGGGTAACTGAAGTCTCCACCATTCCTGTCCTTGTGAAGCTTACTCCCAATGTTACCGACGTCCGATATCCAGGCCGTGCAGCAAAGAAGGCCGGAGCCGACGGCATCTCCCTCATCAACACCATCAACACAATCATGGGTGTCGATCTGGACACACTTGAATTGAAACCTTCGGTCGGCGGCAAAGGCGGACACGGTGGTTATGCTGGGCCTGCCGTGAAGCCGATTGCTCTCAATATGGTCTCTCAGATCGCTCTTGATCCTGAAATCAATCTCCCCATTTCCGGCATCGGCGGCATCTCAACATGGCGCGATGCACTGGAGTTCATCCTTCTTGGTGCAACAAGCGTGCAGGTCTGCACCGCGGTCATGCACTACGGCTTCCGCATCATCAACGATATGACGGAGGGGCTTGTCAACTGGATGGAGGAAAAAGGATATCGCAGCCTGGATGAAGTCCGCGGGAAATCTCTCAAATGTATCTCCGACTTTGGCAATCTGAATCTCTTATTCAAGGCCGTCGCCCGCATCGATGAATCAAAGTGCATCCACTGCAACCTCTGCCACATTGCCTGCGAGGACAGCGCTCACCAATGCATCGACCTGACAGCGCATAACGGCACAACCCAGCCCCGCGTCCGCGAAGACGATTGCGTCGGCTGTAGGCTCTGCTTCCTCGTCTGTCCGGTTGAGAATTGCATCTCCATGGTCCGCAAGGACGACGGCTCCGAAGCAATCACATGGAACGAGCTGATGAAGCAGCTTCCCCAGCCGCTTACGTGGGAAGCGCTGAGACAATTTCAGAAGAAACACGGCATTGAAATCCATTAAGTGAAGTGCCAATTCACAATCTCATCCACTACACAAAGAAAGAGGCTACCCATGTACAAACCAACCGTTCTTTTGCAAAGCGTGCTGCTGATTGCACTAGCATTGTGCTTTGCCACATCGGCAACAGTCGCTCAAGATATGGCGAAAGTCGCCCCCAACAACGTGAAGGTGTTGTTAGATAATGACAAGGTGCGTGTGCTTGAGGTGCAGTTTAAGGCAGGGGAAAAGCTCCCGATGCATTCTCATCCAAATCATGTTCTCTACGCTATGAGTACTGGAAAGGTGAAAACCACATTAGCCGATGGCAAGGTTGTGGATACTGAGGTCAAGGCAGGAGCGGCTCGATGGAATGACGCGGTGACCCATGCGAACGAGGCTCTCACAGATGGACACGTTTTACTCGTTGAGATGAAGGAGCAGAAGTCGATGAAGAAGAAATAGTCTTCGAGGTTTGCCTTGAACGCGTCGAACGCCTTCAGTTTGGAACCAGGCACTTCACATTGCAGGCGACCGACAAGTTTTCTCCGAGGCGCGACAAAAGACACTCAAAAACCTCAGCCTGGGTTTTTCCTCACACACACACATCACATAGGAGGTACTATGAAAAGCGGTAAGTTCTGGATCGCGGTGCTGGTCTGTGGCATTCTGGCAAACATCGTCGACTACGTCGTCTACATGCAGTGGTTAGGCCCGACGTACTTTGCGACGAACCCGACACTCTTCCGACAGGACACAAGTCCTGTTTGGTGGGTTATCGGTGACTTCGTGGCTGTGTTTGTATTTGCCTGGGTATTCAACAGGGTATCTTCGGCGTTCGGATCCACAGTGCAAGACGGGGCGAAGGCGGGCTTGTATCTGGGTATCTTCGTGAGCTTCCCTACCTACATCTTCATGCATCTGATGTTCAACGGATACCCATACGGTCTGTCGTGGATCAGCACGATCTACTCAATACTCTGGTACGTTGTTATCGGAGCACTTCTTGCGGTCTTGATGAAGAAGGGTCAGGCTCCGTCTGCTGCGTAGTTCAGTCAACACCACATCGCGCCTTCCGGACCTGCACGCAGGGAGGCGCCGATGTGATTTCTCGTATCCCCTGTAGAAATCGCAAAAGACAAGCACCAAGTTTCAAACAAGAATCAAATCCCAAAAACGAATGACCGAAACCTCGGGGTCAATACCGAAGAAGCGTTATGTTTGGTTTTTGTTGATTGCGATTTGGAACTTTACCTAAAGACTAATCGGAGCCCCCATGTCCACACTCATCAAGAACGCCCGCGTCATCACTGCCGAGCAGGATTACGTTGCCGATCTCTACATTGAAAAAGACAAGGTCACGACGATCGGTTCAAGCCTCAAGCTACAGGCGGACAAGGTCATAGACGCACACGGCAAGTACTTGATCCCCGGCGGAGTCGACGTGCATACGCACATGGACATGCCGTTCGGCGGGACGGTATCAAGCGACGACTTTGAAACCGGGACGCGGGCGGCAGCCTTTGGCGGCACAACATGCATCATCGACTTTGCGATACAGGCGAAGGGTACAAAGATACGCGAGGCGCTGGACACCTGGTGGAAGAAGGGCGAGAAGGCTACGGTTGATTACAGCCTCCACATGATCATCACTGATCTGCCGGAGGCGCACCTTGAGGACATGAACGAGATGGTGCGTGAGGGCGTCACGAGCTTCAAGCTCTTCATGGCCTACCCCGGTGTGCTGATGGTGGATGATGCGACGATCTTCCGGGCGATGAGGCAGACCGCCAACAACGGCGGACTCGTGTGCATGCACGCTGAGAATGGCGGCGTGATCGACCTGCTGGTTCAAAAGGCACTGGCCGAAGGAAAGACCGCTCCGATCTATCATGCGCTCACTCGTCCCACGACTGCGGAGGGAGAGGCCGTGAACCGCGCCATCGCTCTCGCGCAGATGGCAGGCGCGCCGGTGTACATCGTGCATCTCTCCTCAGCCGATGCACTCGAGAAAGTCTCCGAGGCTCGCGACCGCGGCATCCCGGCGTTTGCCGAGACGTGTCCGCAGTACCTCCTCCTCTCAATAGAAGACCTCGACCGTCCGAACTTCGAAGGCGCCAAGTACGTGTTCACGCCGCCGCTCCGCGAGAAGTGGCACCAGGACAAACTGTGGGAAGGCCTCCGCAAGAACACACTC
>CAYHRX010000369.1:0-4095 GCA_964359075.1 uncultured Chitinophagales bacterium | reverse complement strand
TGTCATTCTCACCGGATACGGCGAAGCTTTCCCACCAGTTGCGCCACGCTTGTGATAGCAGATTGCTTCGGGAACATACAAGCATTGAAACCCGGCGAGTTGAGCGCGGAATGAGAAATCTATGTCCTCAAAGAATGACACGAAATCTTCATCGAACAATCCCACCTGTGTGAACACCTCTTTCCGGTAGAGTGCCGCACCCGCACAAGCACCGAAGACCAGCTCCTTCCTGTTGAATTGCTCACCGTCCGGTTCCCCGTGTCCCCTGTTGTAAGGCGATCCAAACGGTGTCATTGCATCGCCCGCAGAATCGAGGAGTGCACGATCATAGAAGTCCAGCATCTTGCATGCCGTGCTGCCGAGGCTGTTGTTAGTGGCAAGCGCCGTGGCAAGGCGCTCCAGCCACCGCTCATCCAGATCAACGTCGTTGTTCAGCAGGCCAATAAACTCGCCTCGAGCCGCCTCAATTCCCCGGTTGACCGCATAGGCAAACCCGAAGTTTCTGGACAGCCCGATCATATGAACATCGGGGTAGTTTCTTTGAACGAACTCAAATGATCCGTCCGTTGAGCCATTATCTACGATAATGACTTCGAAAGGCTTGAGTGTTTGCCGATGAACAGCATTGAGGCAGTCTTCTAGATGAACCACACCATTCCAGTTGGGGATGATGATCGAGACGGTAGGCAAGTTCATGGTCAGTCAGCGCTTCAGTACGCTACGCCACAAGCGTCGCAGCTTTCGGAAGAACCAGTGGTGGTAGAACTCCCGATCAAAGTCATTGGAGAGTAATCCAGCGAGATATGCCTGATGGTTATTGATTAATTTGGGGAGGATGTCAGAGCTTTTGTGAATCGCCATCCCGCCAAATTCAATCACGAACACATGAAGCGGCAGAACATACGCGTTGAATGTCGTCCCTTCCTTCGCAAGCTGCTCGACGATCCTCTGCAATGCCGTGAACACAACATTCGAATCATGGAAACAGATAACACCTTCGTGGGCAAGCACCTCTCTGCAGAATCGAAAGTCGGAAAGGACAGCACGTTCCGTGTGCTCACCGTCGATCAAACAGACCGACGGACGGGTGGCAATTGTGGAAGCGTCGATATTGCTTGCATCATCGTCGAAGCATTCGATCTTGTTCACACCGGCTGGGGAAACCTGACTCAACAGTTCCAGCATTCGTTTCGTCGAGTTGTCAGTATATGCAAACTCGAATCCCCTGTAGTCTCTCTGTGCGGGGGGACGTTTGTCAATGGAGTAGATCTTTATGCAGAGCGAATCAACCAAATACGGCTGGATTGTACCGCCAAGGTGTGACCCTATTTCAAGATACGTGTATTCACCAACGCGATCACGAACAGCCTTCTGCAACGTGAGAAGGCTCAGGCGATCCTCGGGTGTTGATTGGGAAGGGATAGCCTCGAACAGTGTGAGATCGAGTGATTGGGTTTTGGATTCAATGTCGTTCATTCAGTTCAAGATAGTATATTGAACGATAACATGTCCCCATATGAAACAGCCAATCCCATCGTGAGAACGCAGTGGCAACAATGTACATGCGCTGGAGTGCCTTCCATCGGTGCCACACGAGTCGCATGAACATACTTCTGAGATGAATGTTGACATTTTTTTGTCGTTGCATGCGAACACTCTTCCCCAATTGGCCGCAAGCATGGTGGACGTACTGTTCAAACTCACCTTCCTTTGGGACTTTGTATTGTCGGTGTTCGACAAAATATGGATGAGGAGTCCCGTGTTGGCGGCTGAAGTATCGCTCCATTGCCGCGTCATGATCCTCCGCTGCCTGGCCTTCGGGGAAGCCAATGATGACGTATCGCCGCGCTGTGCGAAGCATCTCCGTGATAAAGCCTTGTCTGAAATCGCGAGGGACATGCTCAAATGTGTCGAGTGAAATCACCACGTCGAAGCTCTCATCCCGAAACGGTAACGGATACCGTGTCACAACAGGGATCAGGCGTTTCGCGAGAGGGTCGGGAAAAGTTGCATCAGCACCTATCACCATGGAGTTGACGTATGGGGTAATCCCTGTAGAGCTCGATCCCACCTCAAGAAGCGATGCACCGGGAAAATGCTTCTTCAGAAATCGCACCACCGGAAGATAGCGAAGGTCAACGTCAAGACTCCACGTGTCCGCAGGAAGGAGGATACTCTTGAGTGTTGACGAGACTGCCACAGATCAGAGGAATTTGAGTAAGTATTTCAATCGTCCGGGTAGAACCCCCGCGACGAATCCTTTGTCGTCGGCGGAAAAAACTTTCATCATATACGTCATCAGGCCGTAGACTATGACAAACAAGACAGCAACGACCAGAAGGAATACGAAAAGGTCAAGTCGAGACACCATCCTACCAATCCAAAAGAAGCGGACGACAACCCCAACGAGAACAGCAGGTATGATGCTGATGAGTGGCTTCGCACAGATCTGCACCAATGTGGTAACAGGACGCTCCAGAACTCTTTTCCCAAACCAATAGTAAAAGAGCAAGGCGCCGACAATGATTGAGATCGTTGTTCCAGCCACAGCTCCAAAATACCCAAACAGCACCACCAACGTAATGGAAAGAAGTATATTCAGAACCGCCTGGATGATTGTCGCGTACATCTGATACTTCGGCTCTCCCATGCCCTGTGAGACCATTGCGAGCGTCATACTGCACACGCTTACAGCATAGCCTATCGCAAGCACCTGCATCGTCCTGGCTGCCTGATCGAAGCCCGGCCCAAGCCAGGCAGCGAGTAGTTCGTGCGCGAAACAGATGATGTATGCAAACACCGGAACGGCAAGAATGATGAGATACCGTGTTGAGCGAATGAGTGCAGCGCGAATCCTCGCCAGGTCAGCAGAGGCGTCAAGAGCCGACACGGCGGGAACGAGCGATGCAATTGCCGTGGTCGGGAGAGCTCGCAGCCGTGTTAGCGGCCGTGAACCGACATCGTAGAGTGATACGTACTGCAGCCCCATGAACCGCGATAACACCATCTTGTCGAACTGGAATTGGACAAGCTCTGCGATCCTGCTGGCCTGAAGCTGAGATCCAAAACGGAACAGCGGCTTCATCACCCGCTTGTCGTACCGCATTCCTCTGAACGACAGCGCTGGGAAGTACTTCTTGGTTGCCCACACCAGGGGAATGATCGTACCGGCGGCGAAAGCTGCATCCACGCTCATGAGCCCGATCAACCCGAACCCCTCCACAAGCACCAGGAGAGATACGAGGAACTTTAACGGGAGCACAATCGCGACGAGAAGGTTGAATATGTCCATTCGCTGAATACCGTTCAGGACGCTGCTGAAAACACCAGCAATGTTCGACAGGCCGAAACTCATCAGTGCGATCATGAAACTGGTATATGCCAACTGATACTGAGTGAAGGGTATCTTCAGAGTATCAAATGCCAGAGGGAAAAGCAGGTGCCCCACCAGAAGCACAACGCCGAGCAACAGCGCATAGAAGAACAATCCATGATGGATCACCTGATTGACTCTGCGATCGTCCCCTAGGGAGACATACTCCGCGATGAACTTTACGAAAGAAGTACCAACCCCGAGATCAGCCAGACCGACAAATCCGGTGAGTGCCAGCATAAGCGACCAGAGCCCGAATTGCTCCAGCCCCAAATAGCTGACAATGATTGGTATGAGAAAGAACACATAAAGCCCGGAAACCACGTAGCCTGCAATGTTAAAGAGTGCATTGTGAACGACGACTCTTGACGACGACAGGCTTTCCTGCATCAATTACCTGGTGAGATACCTGAGCGAAAAGAGTCCGAGGACGCGCTTTCCTCGGTTGATGACTGCAAGTCGGAATGCAAGGATCGGCAGCAGCACAACAACGGCCCATGCACCGAACGTGCGGAAGTAATATACCAAAATGTTGCGGTACATTTCAAGGCGAACGGCGGGCGTTGCTCGCTTCGTGCTTTGACTTCCGTGGTGGACGATCTCGGCATCCGCCAGATACACAATCTTCCACCCCGCATCACGGATACGCTTGCACAGGTCAACGTCGTTGTAGAGGATCGTGTACCGTTCATCGAAGAGGCCGAAGCGGTCAAGGATCGATT
>CAYHRX010000368.1:0-4115 GCA_964359075.1 uncultured Chitinophagales bacterium | reverse complement strand
CGTAAACTTGCCACTCATCTGCAAGCGGAAGATACAATTGGAAGAGGTTTCTGAGGCCTTTGTCATAGCGACGTCTGATTACTTCTTCAGGAATGCTATGTCCACCGTACCTAGCTCGTTTCTTCACCCTTGCGATAGCGAGCAAAGGTGAACTTAGCCAAAGGTACACAAGAGTTACGGAATATCCCCCCTTCTTCGCATTAGCCAGAAGAGGGACAAATGACCTTGAGGCTAGTGTCGTCTCGAATGCAAGGGTTTTCCCTGAGATGATGAGTTCCTTAATCCTTGCAAGCGTCAACCGGCCCGCGGCAAACGAAACGGAGGTTGGATTCAGCGAGGATAGCCCTTGGGCTATAAGATCTGCGTTTACAAACTCCGCACCTTCTGAGACGTGTTGAACAATTCGTGGCGCGGATGTTGTCTTCCCAGCACCGTTAGGTCCTCCAATGATGATTACCCTAGGCATTTCTCTTTCTCAGAACATATTGTCGGAAACTGCCAGTGCTTGCTTTGTTCCCATCGCCGCAAGAGCCATGCTCTAACAAGTTCAACCTCACTCCACTATCTGCTCATTAGTAACAGCCCCCGGATCTTTCCCTCCCTCCCAATAAAACGGCTCCCGCTTCTTTTCTCTCGTTCCAATCTCATCCATCGTCGCTGCATCGTACAGTCTTCCATCCTTCATCATGTAGCGTATGGATTCGCTGTTGTGGATGTCGTTCAGAGGATTCTTGTCCATGACGATGAGGTCGGCGAGTTTGCCGTGTTCGAGTGAGCCGAGGTCTTTGCCAAGACCGATATACTGAGCACCGTAGAGTGTTGCACACCGGATTGCCTGCATTGGCGTCATGCCACCTTGTACGAACATCCAGAGCTCCCAGTGAGCGGCGAGCCCTTGCAATTGGCCGTGCGCGCCAAGTTGTACCGTTACACCTGCATCCACGAGAGCTTTTGCCGCCTTTGCGTTCTCGATGTGGTTCCAGTCTTCGTCATCCACCATCATCCTGCGGCGCGAGCGTGAGTCGATGATCGAACGCGGGACATACTTCAACAATCGCTCGTTCTCCCACACTTTCGAATGCATGTACCAGTAATTCTCCCCCATCAGGCCCCCATAACTAACGCCAAGGGTTGGCGTGTATCCGGTCTTGCTTTGAGAAAAGAGACTGATGACGTCTTTGTAGAGAGGTGAGACGGGAATGGAGTGCTCGATACCTGTGTGGCCGTCGAGGACCATCGACACGTTCCAGAAGAACG
The DNA here is from genome assembly GCA_964359075.1 of uncultured Chitinophagales bacterium. Lineage (GTDB taxonomy): Bacteria > Bacteroidota > Ignavibacteria > UBA10030 > UBA6906 > UBA11986. Next base: position 2,858 of record CAYHRX010000368.1, on the reverse strand, counting down.
TGGAAGCACCTTCAGGCACAACCATCATCTGAAGTTCTTTGCCTGCTTCGATTACCTGCTGTCGCTGGTCACGTCGGGGCTGGTTGTAGCTCTTCACCGAAAACGCACCGACGGCCTTCAACCTGCGCAGATGCGACTTTGCATCGTCAAGATTATTGATGACTGCCTTGAAGCTCCTTTCAGCGCCATAGAGGATTGTTCCCGTTGAATAGAGTCGAGGTCCCACGACCATTCCCGCTTTCAACAGCTCGGAGCTTGCGAACACTTCCTCCGTGTCGTTCGAGGGATCGTGTTCCGTTGTAACGCCGAAAGCGAGGTTCGCGTAGAACGCCCAGTTCTGTTGTGGCTGGATGCCGATACTTCCTGCCGGGCCATGTGCGTGCACATCAATCATCCCCGGCATGATGAACTTGCCGACAAGATCAACGGTCCTTGTGCCGGAAGGGATCGCTACTTGGCTGGCAGCACCGATCGTTTTGATCCTGTTCTGTTCGATGAGGATGGTCGCATTGGGGATGACTTCATCGCCCTTCATCGTGATGACTGTTGCTCCGACCAGTGCAATGCTGCCGGTTGGTTTGTCGGTTGGTGCCTTGAAGCCGATGTGGATGCCTGACGTATCGGGTTTCTCCTTCACGCTGTCCGTTGCACCCTCCACAAACTTAAATGTGTCGGTCAGCTTGCGGGAGAACAGCTCGGGGCCGAGCGACCAGTACACCGTCTTGCTGTCGGATGACCAGTTGAGATACATGCCGGCATCGCGGGTAAAGCGCTTGACAGGGAAGTCGGAGGTACTTGGACCAATCTGGATGGCTTGTCCTGTGTGCGGCAGCGTGGCGACGTATGAGTTGTATCGCTCTGTGAACGCGACCCACTGCTCATCGGGTGAAGGCACAATCTGCTGGGCGTTGTCGGATGTAATGTGGACTCTCCGGTCGCCACCAAGCATGTTCACGCTGATGAGTGCCGTCTTCTCGCCCTCATTTGAGATGAGATAGATGCGGTCGCCCTTCTTGTTGAAAAGAGGGGACGAGCCTTCTTCAGTGACGAGTGTCGGCTGGCCGCCCTCTGAGGACATCCAGTAAATGCCGGGGTCGGAGCCGAACGTCTGTCCACGCAGCAAGTCACCACCATTCTTGACGAAGATGATTCTCTTGCCATCACGAGAGAATGAAGGTTCAGTGTATGTTCCCTTCAACGTCGTGAGTCTGACTCCTTTTCCGCCGGACGCCTTGACTTTGTAGAGGGCTCCTTTGTCCCTATCTGTCCAGGTTGAGTAGACGATCCACTGACCATCGGATGAGAACGATGGGTAAAACTCGAAATGCTCGTCCGTCGTCAACCGCTTTGGCTCAGCACCGGGTAGTGACTTGACGTAGAGGTGGCCGAGCGCCTGGAATACGACCCACTTGCCATCGAGGGAGACGGTCACCCAGCGCAGCATCTTCACGTCGAACTTGTCCGGAGCAACTTCCTGAGGGAACCGGAGTGCATCGGTGATCGACTGCTTCACATGGACTTTGAATGGAATCTGCGTGGCGGTCTTCGTGGCGACGTCGATCTTCCAGATCTTTCCCCTGGCAGAGATGACGATGTTCTTGCCGTCAGGCATCCAGGAGAAGCCGGGATACACACCAAAGATTGCCCATGTCTCCTGAGCATCCCTGCTCAGCTTGTCATAGATGGGCCACTCCTCGCCCGTTTCAATGTTGCGGAGATAGAGCACGCTGTTCAGCCGCACCCTTCGCACAAATGCCAGCAGCTTTCCATCCGGGGAGACCTGGGGGCGCACCGACCCGCCGCTGCCCGTGACGAAGCGCTTTGCTTTTCCAGTCTCGAGGTCCACCCGATGAATAACGTAGATGACGCCGTACGGGTCGCGGTTGTAGTCGTATGCGTTTCCCGGACTCACATCTTCATCATAATAGAGATAGCGTCCGTCAGGGGAAATGGCCGGGTCGGCGGCATTCTGTTGCCAGTTGCGTCTCTTTGTTATCTGTACGCCGTCTCCGCCACTTATGTGGTACATCCACATCTCGCCCGCGCCGAGTGAGCGGGTATTGCGGTAGTGTTTGCGGGCTATAAGGTACTGTCCATCCGGAGTCCACACCGCACTGCTGGTCTGTCGCTCCTTCTCTTTCGCAACGGAACGGCGGTTCTTGCCGTCAACATCCATGATCCAGATGTTGTCGCATCCTTCACGGTCGCTGGTGAACGAGATCCTTTTGCCATCCGGACTGAAGCGCGGCTGCGTCTCATACGGTGTCCCGCCGCTTAGAAGAGTTGCCTCGCCTCCTTCAATCGGTATAACGTGAATGTCGCCGAGCAGATCGAAGACGATCTTCCTGCCATCGGGACTGACATCAACGGAGATCCAGGTTCCCTCATCCGTATCGAACTCGATATCCTTGGATGGGCCGTGCGGAGCCGCGACGTCCCATTTCTCTTCTTTCTTTGTGGTAGAGTCTTTGGAAACCGACTTGGTCGTATCCGCGTGGAGCAACTCACCACAAAGGCGCTGAGACGCAGGGAGAATCAGAAATGTCATGAATCCAGCTACTGTCAACGTCGGGCGAACCATAGAGATGTTCCTTTTTGATTGGTGGCAAGACTTGTGGCGCAACAAAATACAAAGATGCAGCGGGGGAGGCAAGGGGAAAGTGGGGAGTGGTGCTTCCTTGATTATCCATCATTATGTCACCTTATGCACAAAGGGGATGCGATGCATGTTGCTTGGCCGGATAATTGAAGACGAGTTAGATGAGTTACAGATAATGCCCAAACATCTTCACGGAATCCGTAGGGGCGACCCCCGGGGTCGGCCCCCCCCCCGCACCCAATCGGGGCGCCGGGGCGCT
>CAYHRX010000367.1:0-4157 GCA_964359075.1 uncultured Chitinophagales bacterium | reverse complement strand
GATACCGTGGAGGTCGCCCTGTTTGCCCGCCCGATGAAGAAAGGACGGGAAGAGGATCGAGTCGAGGGCGAGATCGTAAGCGTCATCCAGCGGACGAACACCAGAATTGTGGGCACGCTTGAGCAGAGCTCACGGTTCCTGTTTGTCATTCCTGATGATGACCGGCTCACTCGTGATGTCTACGTGGCGAAGGAAGACGTCAACGGTGCGAAACATGGCGACAAGGTTGTGATACAGCTTCGTGAGTGGGAAGATGAGCACCAGAACCCCGAAGGCGCCGTTGTGGAGGTCCTCGGCAAGTCCGGAGATGCGCGTGTTGAAGTTATGAGTGTTGCCCGCTCGTTTGGCTTGCCGATGGCCTTTCCAAAAGAAGTCGAGCGTTATGCGGCACGCTTCACCGACACGGTCCCTTCTGATGAAATCAAGAACCGGCTCGACCTCCGCCGGACGATCTGCTGCACCATCGATCCGGAAGATGCGAAGGACTTCGATGATGCCGTGTCGTTCGAGGAGTTATCGAACGGCAACATGTTGCTCGGCGTCCATATTGCAGATGTGAGCCATTACGTTCAGGAGGGATCGGTGCTGGACCGCGAGGCATTTGCCCGCGGCACAAGCGTGTATATGGTGAACGAAGTCATCCCGATGCTGCCCGAACATCTCTCGAACAACCTGTGCAGCCTCAAGCCTCATATCGATCGCCTAGCGTACAGCATCTTGATGGAGGTGAGTAAGAACGGGACAGTGGAGGACTACAGCATCCGCAAGACCATCATCCACAGCAAGCGCCGGTTCACGTACGAAGAGGTGCAGAAGATCCTTGAGCGAGGGAAAGGCGAGCTAGGCGACATGCTTCTTCCGTTGTTCAAACTGACACAGGTTCTGCTCAAGAACAGGCGGCGCGATGGCAGCATCGACTTTGATACGGGCGAGACAAAATTCAAATTCGATGAACACGGCTTCCCTTCACACATCACCAAGAAGGAGCGCCTGGACGCCCACCGACTTATTGAAGAATGCATGCTGCTGGCAAATAAAATCGTCGCCAGACATATCGGCTTCATGAAGAAAGAAGAGCACGCAAGGCCATTCGTATACCGGGTGCACGACGTTCCCGACCCCTCACGCCTTGCCGACCTCGCGCATTTCGTGAAGCAGTTTGGCTTCTCGCTGGATGTGAAGCAGGGAGTCTCGTCGAAAGCATTGCAGCGGCTTCTTGACCAGGTAAAAGGCTCTGAGGTCGAAAACTTCATCAACGAGGTTGCGCTCCGCTCGATGGCCAAAGCAGTGTACAGTGAGAAGAATATTGGACACTATGGACTGGGCTTCAAGCACTATACGCACTTCACTTCACCCATCCGGCGCTACCCGGACCTGGTGGTGCACCGTTTGTTGCATGAGTATGAAAGAGGGACTTCTCCCAAACGCCTTCAAGACTTCGCTCAACGACTCCCGGCTATTTGCCGCCAGTCATCGGACCGCGAGCGGCTTGCCGTTGAAGCCGAGCGTGCGTCCGTGAAGGTGATGCAGGTTGAGTATATGAAGCGGCATATCGGCGACGTGTTTGAAGGCGTGATTGGAGGCGTGACGCAGTACGGCATGTTCGTGGAAATCAGTGACCTGCTTGTCGAAGGACTTGTCCAGGTGCGAGACATGAGTGACGACTACTACTTGTACGACGAGAAGCACTACGCGCTCCGTGGAAGGTCGCGCGGCAAGGTCTACAGACTTGGTGACAAGGTGAAGGTACAGGTGGTTGCGGTCAACCCTGAAAAGCGTGAGATCGACTTCGCAATAGTCAAATGAGTCTGGACCTGATTCCTGGAACGTATTGCCTTCAGAGGCCGTTTAGAACTATGACTCGATGGCGTTGCATTTGCCGCTTTACTTTCTTAGAATTCAAGTAGAGGGAATTATGATTGCGAAACAGCGTGCGGTCGGGCTTCTTGGACTTCTCCTGCTGTTGAACATGGACACATTCGGGCAGGATACACAGTTCGGGAAGAACAAAGTCCAATATACAAAGTTCAATTACTACTTCATCCAGTCAGACCACTTCGACCTGTATTTCACTGAAGGTGGGGAGTCACTTGCCGAGTTCACGGCAGCGGCTGCGGAATCGGCGTATGCTCGCATCAGCAAGTCATTCCGGTATCAGCTTGTCAACCGCATTCCGTTCATTGTGTACAACTCGCACAACGATTTCCAGCAGACCAATGTCATCAGTGAATACCTTGAGGAGGGCATTGGTGGGGTAACAGAGCTCTTCAAGAACCGCGTCGTCATTCCCTTTGAAGGCGATTACAAGAAGTTCCGGCACGTGATCCACCACGAACTTGTCCATGCTGTCATCAACGACATGTTCTACGGCGGCTCCATCCAGTCCATCATTGCAAACAACATCACGCTGCAGCTTCCACTCTGGTTTAACGAGGGTCTGGCCGAGTACGAGGCTCTCCGGTGGGACACCGACTCGGATATGTTCCTCCGTGATGCAACGGTGCACGAATATCTCCCTCCTATCAATCAACTGTACGGGTACTTTGCTTATCGTGGCGGCCAGTCACTGTGGTGGTACATCGAGCGAAAGTATGGCGAGCAGAAGATCGGCGATATTCTGAACCGCATCAAGAGCACGCGCAGCGTGGAGGCGGGATTCAAGGGGGCGATCGGCCTCGGACTTGAAGAGCTTTCCGAGCGGTGGCAGAAAGACCAGAAAGTGATGTACTGGCCCGACATCGCAAAGCGGGAAGAACCCGCAGACTACTCACGCAGACTCACGGACCACAGGAAGTCACAGACATTCTACTACGGCATCAGTCCGGCCATCTCCCCACAGGGCGACAAGATCGCTTTCCTCTCCAACCGGAACGACTACTTCGATGTCTTCTTGATGAGCGCCATTGACGGTGAGGTGATTGACAAGCTGGTCTCGGGACAGACGACGAACAACTTTGAAGAGCTGAAGATCCTCACGCCCGCCATCACCTGGTCTGCCGATGGGAAGCAGCTGGCGCTTGCTACAAAAGCCGGTGAGCGAGATGCGATCCTTCTCGTCAATGTGGAAAGCGGAGACGAGGAGAAGATCAACTTCGATCTCGACGGCATTTTTTCGGTGGACTGGTCGCACCAGGGGGACAAGCTTGCATTCGTCGGCAACAAAGGGCCACAGTCAGACATCTACGTGTACGATCTCAACACGAAAGAACTGAAGAACCTCACGAATGACATCTACAGCGATTCCGATCCCACGTGGGCGCCAGACGGAAAGACGATCTATTTCTCATCCGACAGAGGACCGAACATCACCCGCACCGGCGCTGACATCGCCCGGCACGATTACAGCCAGCTCGATATCTACAGCCTCGATGTTGCAACACAGAAGATCGAGCGCATCACATCGTGGCTCAACAGTAGCGAGACATCCACCGTGGTCTCACCCAACAACAAGAAGCTGTTGTTCGTCTCCGACCGGAACGGCATCAACAACATCTGCCAGATGGACCTTGAGACGAAAGCATTCAGGCCCATCACGAATTCCCTCAGCGGGGTGTACCAGCTTTCTCTCTCCTATGATGGCTCGAAGCTCGCGTTCTCGTCGTTGAATCATGCAGGCTACGACATTTTCCTAATGCGGAACCCGCTCGAACGGGATATCAAGATCGCAGAACTGGAGCAAAGCGAATTCTACAAAGCGAGGAACACGCCGACGCCTCAGGAGAAGAAGCCGGACGTTGCCGTGAAGCAGGATGCAGATACCTCCGGCCTGTATGGCAAAGACATTCAGATTGACTTCAGCAGTTTTGCGTCCAAAGACGGGCTGGACGATGTCACAGCGAAGGATTCACTGATGTCGAAGTTCCCCAAGGTCGCCGACAACGTCGACGAGAACGGCAAGTACAAAGTGAATAAGTACAAGCTGAACTTCTCCCCCGACATCATCTACGGCAATGCCGGATACAACACGTTCTACGGCGTGCAGGGATCAACAATTATGGCGTTTAGCGATCTGTTGGGGAACCACCAGATCATCTTCGTCACCAACCTTTTGCTCGATTTGAAGAATAGCGATTACGGCCTGCAGTACTACTTCCTCCCCGGCCGCATCGACTACGGGTTCGGGGGATTTCACAGCGCGCGCTTTGTGCTTGTGGATG
>CAYHRX010000366.1:0-4167 GCA_964359075.1 uncultured Chitinophagales bacterium | reverse complement strand
TTCTGCTCCCGAAAGACCGGACTCGCAGCCCGTATGTAGTTGAAGCATCCTTTCAAGTTCACATCAATCACGCTGTCCCATTGCTCTTCCGTCATCTTCCAGACAACTCCATCGCGTGTAATGCCGGCGTTGTTGACGAGTATGTGCAATCCGCCGAGTTCTTTGACGACTCTCTGCACGACAGCCTCAGCTTCCTTGAACTTCGATACGTCCGATTCAATCGCCAAGCATCTTCTGCCGCACGATTCTACTTCTCGCACAACGTCTTGTTCCTCGCCTGCCTGGTTCCTAAAACCGACATACGTGAATGCGACATCCGCTCCTTCCCGCGCAAGAGCAAGCACAGTTACTCTGCCGATACCGAGTGAGCCGCCCGTAATGAGGGCGATGTTGTTGGCTAACGTCATTTGCTTCTGGATTACTGATTAAGGACTGCTGATTACAGAACTGCTAACGTTTAGGCAAACCGCCGTTCTGCTGTTTGTTAGTCGACGTTTCGCCGTTTCTCGCACCATTGGTTCAAAGTCGTCATGGGTGCACCTAGCAGCTTATTGGCTTCTTGCGGGTTTCCTCCTTCACCCACTTTTTTAAAGAACCCCATCAATTCAGAGATAAATTGCAATTCAGTATTGAAGGATACTTTTCCAAGTAGTGATATCAACCAGATTGGAGTAGAGGAAACCTTCACTCCGGGATGCACGATCGAGCAGTATTTCTCAAGTGCTTCTGATATTGTTAATGCCTCGGGGCCGTAAACGAAGAATCTCTTGTTCGCCGCTTCAGGTAATAGAAACGCTTTTGATATCATCTTTGCGTAATCGCCTGCAGCGAGCCAATGCAAACGGTGCGGCTGTTTTCCGATGACAGAAGCCCGCTTGCCTCTGATATAGAGGGGGAGAGATTCCATAAAATGTGTTGCGCAAAAAATCGAATAGGGAATACCGCTTTCACGAATTGCTGCTTCAGCTTGGAGTTTTGCCTTGATTGAAGGAAACCATGAATTCTCTTCAAATACTGCAGCCCCAGATAAGTAGGATAGGCGCCGCACCCCCATCATTGCAGATACCTTAGCAAGGTTAGCAGTTCCTCGATGTTCAATCCGGTCAAAATCCTCTGCCTTGGGGCCCCCCCTCAAGTTGATGTGAACCCCGAAGCATCCATCCAGAGCCTTTTCTAATGAAGAAGAGTTTTCGACATCTCCCTTGAAGAAATCAAAAGAATCTCCGAGTTTCGCTCTGGCTTTTCCCGGGTTGCGCGCCAAAACACGAACAGCATATCCGTCCTTTTGCAATTGCCGGGCGACGGGTTCGCCAAGCATTCCAGTTGCACCCACGACGAGAATAGTTTGCTTCATAATTTGTTCTCATTAAAGTATTGTTAGAAATGTCGCCTGACATCTGTAATCTCCAATCCGTAATCCGTTATTCAAGTTTCTTCGGAAGAACTTCCTCCATCAACTCGTCGTCGATTGCATGACCTTCTGCCAGCAACTGCCGATACTTCACAAAATCGATCACGTCCTTCCCTGTCTGCTTGCGTGAGTTGAATGCCGTGAAGCCGAGGAACGCTTCGCCCGACATGTTTGCCGCGAGCCAGTGACGATTCGGGAGCTTCGTCTGGTCCCAGAAGAATTTCTTCTTCGCCCTGATCCCATCAACGGACTTGATAAGACAGCCGGGGAAGAGATTCGTGAACCGCCAGATGATGGAGATGACCTCTTTATCGAGCAGCGTAAAGTCAATCTGCGCCTTCTCCATTTCCTCTCGTGCCCGTCTTGCCTCATCTCCCTGGACGAATTCTCCATACACGATCTCGCCCTCCTTCACATAACTGTCAGTAATAACGAGAGGGTTACGCTTGAATCCGGTCGCCGTCTTGATCACGGGAACGACCTTGCTGATGAGTCCGAGTCGCTTCATCTTGTAGGCGCTCCAGACTTCACATGACACGCAATTCCACATTGCGTCTTCGATGTTGAGAAAGAGGGGAAGGAAATCTGTCGAGCCGCCATCTGGTGCTGACCCGTGCCTGGGCCCGGCCTGACCGAACACCGCGGTGTCGGCCGAGATGGTGATGTCCGTTGCCATGCCGATCTCCTGTCCGCCGGCTACGCGCATGCCGTTCACTCGACAGAGCGTTGGCTTTTTGCAGTTCAGGATTCCGTCCACCATCGCATTGAAGAGATCCATGTACGAACCGTACTCAGCCGGGCGGCGCGAGTAGTACTCTGCATACTCCTTTGTGTTGCCGCCTGTGCAGAACGCCTTATCGCCGACTGCAGTGAAGACGACAGCCACAACCCGCCGATCCATCGACGCCTTGTGGAACCCGGCAATCACGCCCTTCACCATCTGTGTGGTGTAGGAGTTGTACTGCTTCGGATTGTTCAGCGTGATCCAGGCGGAGTACAATCCATCAACCATCTGGCCCTTGTCGCTCACGACCGGCTTGAGCTCATACATCGTGCATGGTGGTTCAGTCCCGAAGAACTGCCCGTCCCACAGGTCGTGGTTCTTCACCTCGCTATCTCGTGGAAGCCAATCGAGACTCATGGGTCACCTGTGTTGTTCTGTTTTGGTAACTTCTGTTTCGATGAATGTTTCGATTTCGTCATCTGCCAGTATCTTGTTGGAGTGCTTTGCGTAGTCGAAGATGTGTTGTGCCAGACCGTTGTATTGCTCGAAGCCGTGCTCCTTCAGCCAGAAGAGAACGTTTGAGACGCCGGAGAGAGGTCCGATCTCGATCTTCTGCGAGCGACCAACCATATGTGCAGGCACGCCGGAATACACCATGTCGGCCAGCCAATCATCGCCGGTGTTGATTGCCTTGATCACTGCAGCCGCGTGTACACCCGTTGCCGTCCGGAACGCATCTGGTCCGATGATCGGATAGTTGTGCGGGATGGGAACTTTGGTCGCCTCAGAAACGAGCTGGCAATACTCATGCAGCTTGCTCAGGTCGTTGTCGATGATTCCCCACATCTTCAGATTGACAAGCAGAAGATCAATTGATGTGTTGCCGCATCGTTCGCCAATCCCGAGTGCGCAGCCATGCACTCGATCCACACCGGCGCGGATGGCGGCAAGCGCAGAAGCCAAAGCAAACCCACGATCGTTATGCCCGTGCCAATCGATCTTCACATCCTCACCGGTGTTCTCGATGACATCCTTGACGAACCGGACAAGGTTGATTGCGCCTGTCCGCGTGCAGTGGCCAACCGTATCAGCAACGACAATACGCTTGGCGCCACAGTTGATTGCCGCCGTGTACAGCTTTTCAATGTCATCGGGGTGGGCTCGCGTCGTGTCCTCCGTGACGTACATGCTCGGAAGGTTGTGCGCAACCACGTATTCAACCGCTGTCTCGCTGAGTTCGAGAACTTTGTCGATGGTCCAGCCTTCAACGTACTGGCGGATCGGGCTGGAGCCGACGAAAGTGGCGACCTCGATAGGGATCCCGGATTTCTGGGAGATGTCGATGACCGGGTCGATGTCGGGGATGACCGTCCGGGCCGCACAGTTGGGCATGATCTTCATGTTGCAGCGGGCGATCTCTTTTGCGAGTTCCAATGTGTCATTGTACGCTCTCGGTCCCGCTGCCGGCAGACCGATGTTGGCGGACTGGATGCCGAGGTCTTCCATCAGATGGAGGATTCTGATCTTCTGATCGATGGTTGGGTCGGTGACCGACGGTGACTGGAGTCCGTCGCGGAGAGTTTCGTCGTCAAACTGGATGTGGACGACGCCCTTCAGATCGGCGATGCCGCCTTTGTTCCAGTCGTAAATGAGCTCTTGTTGTTGCGGTATCATGAGAGTGCCCTTTCGGCTGCTTTTCGTTCTGCAATGCGTTTCTTTGCAAACTCCACCATTCCTCCGGCGCTGATGATCTGTTGGATGATGTCGGGGAAAGGAGGAGTGTTGTATGATTTCTTTTTTGTCATGTTCATGATCGTTCCATTGGAGAGATCAACCTGGATCTCGTCGCCGTTCTCGGCATTGTCCACGGCTTCGCTCGATTCCAGAATCGGCAGTCCGATGTTGATAGAGTTGCGGTAGAAGATGCGAGCGAAGGACTTGGCGATGACACACGAGACTCCAGCGCCCTTGATGGCAATTGGCGCATTCTCACGAGAGCTGCCGCACCCGAAGTTGCGTCCGGCAACAAGGA
>CAYHRX010000365.1:0-4172 GCA_964359075.1 uncultured Chitinophagales bacterium | reverse complement strand
ATCAGTGCCTACCCAACGCAAGCCTTCCCAAAAACAATGAACCGTGAGGTTTGCCCTGACCGAAAGTGCACAGAATCTGTCGACCAGCAGAGTATCATTTGGAATCTCTGAATCCGTTCGTTCTCCGATGTTGCCGTATCGAAAGCGAGTCAACTTGAATTGCACATCAGCCCAAAGAATGTAGATGCTATTGAATCTGTCAACTGCGAGTCGCGGATAGAGAACGCCATGCTGTTGCGCGGAGAACACTGTGTCGAACGACTGCCCGTTGTTAGTTGATTTTGAAAGATGCAGGCGCGCAGGTCGGGATAGTCCCGGAAAATACGACCAGAGAAGCCAGATGGTGCCGTTATGGTCAAAGGCAATATTCCACGAACAACGGGCCTCATCGTCGTATGTGTGTGTTCCTCCATATGCGACGACGCGTGTCCAGGTTACACCCAAATCTGAAGATCGGGCAAAGATGATCTGCGAGTACGTAAAAGCACCTTCGTTCCACACCACACCGATATTGCCGCTGTCATCAACTGCCATAGCAAGGCAATCGCGCTGTCCATCTGGCGGCAGGTCAATCGGACGCGGTGTCGTCCACTGTACCTGTGCTTTTCCAGTAAGCTGGCAGAGCACAAGGAGGAGGATGCTGAAGATCCTATGTCGGGTCAGGCAACCCATACAAGCAAAAGCCGAGTTACAGCTACGTGTTGGCTCACTTGGGTGTGTTAGAGAGAGGCTTCGACGATGCGCCTCGTCCTCGCTGTACACTCAACGAGTATAGTACCATCCACTTCCTCTCAAAACCTAACATTTCCACAAACGACTGTCAAGACTACGAACTCCCGTACGCTCTTGCGCGTTCTTGCTTTTCCCTCCAAATCTCTCTTCCTTTTGTCTGTATTGACCAATGGCTTCATCGACATTCACTCTAGCGAACCTGAAAGAGAGTCTCTCCATGGCGCTTCACGCCATGCGGGGGAGCAAACTGCGCTCAACGCTCACGATCCTCGGCATCGTGGTCGGGGTGTTCTCCGTTATCTCCGTCATGACTGCGATGCAAGTTCTCCGCGACAGCATCGAGGAGGGCATTGCCGAGCTGGGCGCGAATACATTTCAGATCTCCAAGTTCGTCGGAGGCTTCAACACATCGCCAAGAGACAGACGGAGGTTCAGGAACCGCAGGAACATCACATACGAGCAGGCGCTGCAGGTGCGGGAGAAGATCACGCTTGCTGAAGCGGTCGGCATAGAAGTGTGGACGGGCGGCAAGGTGTTCTGGTGGCAGGGACGGAAGACTATGCCGAACGTCGGACTCGGCGGTGAGAATGTGGAGGGCCTGATCACCAACGACATGACGGTGGATGTGGGACGCGGCCTGACCGCACAGGACATCGACCAGGCGCGCCGGGTCGTCATTCTTGGGAAAACCGTTGCTGAAAAACTGTTCCCCCCTTCCATCAACCCGCTCGGAGAGACGGTGCGGGTGGACGGTATACTGTACGAAGTGATTGGCATATTCGCCCTGAAGGGTGGCGCTCTCGGAGGACGCGAGAACTACTTCGCCATCATCCCGATTACGGCACACTTCAGCAAGTACGGAAAACATGAGCGCAGCGTGAACATCATGGTAAAGGCGAAGAGCCGTGAGGTGTTCGACGACTGTCTGGAGCAAGCGAGGCTGATTCTGCGCACCGCGCGGCGTGTGCCGCCCGGTGAAGAAGACGACTTTGGCTACTACTCCAACGATTCAATGATCAAGCAGTTCAACGACTTCACATTCTACGTGCGGCTGGGGGTGCTCGTTGTCAGCTCCATTGCTCTCCTTGCGGCCGGTGTTGGCATCATGAACATCATGCTGGTGTCCGTCACGGAGCGGACGAGGGAGATCGGGATCAGAAAGGCCATCGGTGCTCAGCGCAAGGATATACTCTCTCAGTTCATCGTCGAAGCCATTGTGCTCTCCCAGATCGGTGGAGTGCTTGGCATTGTGGCCGGAATTCTCGGCGGGAATGTCATCAGCATAATGCTGGAGGTTGCTGTCGTCGTCCCGTGGCTGTGGGTAGGCATCGGTTTCACCGCGTGCACAACCATTGGTCTCATCTTCGGAGTCTATCCTGCGTGGAAGGCTTCGACGCTCGACCCCATAGACGCTTTGAGGTATGAATGAAGCTAAGACTTGGACCCGTCTCAAATCTGCAATCAACAATATCAACAATCAACAATCATCAATCCCCAATCTCCAATCCGAAATCTGTTCCTCCATGAAGCTTGGTCTTTTCGTTACGACACTCCTTCTACTTGCACCATCTCCGTGTCTTTATGCCCAGAAGAACACAAAGGATCACCCCAACAGTCCGGTGTTCAAGGATTACCGGAAGGATCGGCCCTCTCCGCTTCTCATACAGTCCGACGTAACCTACCGTCTCTGGCAGACATTCCTCCTTGAGCGTCAGGCGAATGCTGGCGATGTGCTTGCACAGCACGAGCTTGGCATCAGGTACCTGACGGGCAAAGGAGTCAGCGCCGACACTGCGAAAGGAGCGCACTGGATTCAGCGGGCAGCAGCGCAGAACCTCGCACCTGCTCAGTTCAATCTTGGTCTGCTGTTCTATCACGGTTGGGGAGTGGAGTGGAATCCATTCAGCGCGTACAAGTACTTCCTCACAGCTGCGAAGCGTGGACTGGTGGAGGCCGAGTATGTGATGGGGCAGTTCCTGACGGACAACCTTGTGGTTCCCCGCAACTGGAATGAGGCGTATCGTTGGGTGAAGCTTGCTGCTGATTCGGGATACGCACCAGCGAAGGAGACACTGAAGGAGTTGGACAAGCGAATGGCCCAACTTAACGCCGACTCTTCTGCGATGCGTGGCGGAAAGGATCGTCCGGACTCGCTTGGCGGATCGGTTGTGTTTCTCGACTTCGGCAGTGACAGCACGTCGCACGGTGAGATGAACCTCCTCAAAGACGTCCTTGAAAGCGGCGGTGAAGAACTGAGGAAAGCGCTTGGCCTCGCCACGATGCTGGAAGGAACTCTCGAGATCGACTCAATGGAGGTGGAGGCAATACGAAGAACGGCAGAAGAAGGTAGTCCGGAGGCCCTCGCAGTGTTGGGTCGATGCTATGAGAAGGGGATTCTGATGAAGACGGATGTTGTGCAGGCAGCAGAGATGTACGTGCGTGCGATCCGGCTTGATTCGCCGCGTGCCGGTGAGTTGTTGTGGAAGTTGCTTCAGGACGACTCGTTTCACCTTCAACTCAAGACACGCTCGGCGGCGGGCGATGTTCATGCGCAGTACGTGTGGCCAACACTTCGAGCACTGGGCTTCGATGGAACACTGCACCTGAAACAATCCTGGATCGCAGATGAGCAGGCGTTCAAGCTCCTTGAACGATCTGCCGTAAAGAACCACCTTCCGGCGCTTGTTGAGCTGGGGCTGTGTTATTTCGGTGGGCGATGGGTTGCCGCTGACCGACGCCTAGCTATGCAGCTTTGGAACAAGGCTGCGAGGCTCGGCAGCAGTGAGGCGCAGGTCAGGATTGCGGTAACACAGGTGCGTGAGGGAGGCGAGAAGGCAACGGTGATGAACTCCATTCAGGTGCTTGACGATGCAACTCGCGCCGGATCGGTATTGGCACAAGTTGCCCTGGGGTATTGCTATGAGCGTGGTGTGGGCCTCCCGTTGAAGAAATCGGAAGCTGCGCGGCTCTATCGGAGTGCTTCGCAAAGAGGGAGTCAGGATGCCTACCGTGCATTACAGAGGCTGCACGATGAGCTTCGGCCACCGGGAAAAGAGTACGAGGTCAGCGAACAATGAGCAACGGGATGAAACGTGGGGCAGTTTACTGAGCGTCGATGGCTGATCGCACCGCGCTGAGGACTTCCGGCACTTTGTATGGCTTGTGCAGAACTCCCAGTGCGCCCTCTTCCAGAAGTCTTGCCTTCTCTTGCTCCTCAATAAACCCCGTGCAGAATACGACCTTCGCCTGTGGTCTTTCATTCCCGAAACATGCGTACTCTACATTTTTTCGACGACAACCGCCGTCCCGTATGCAAGCACTTCCGTTACGCCGGACATGACCTCGTTGTCATCATACCGCATGCCGATGATGGCGTTCGCCGCGACCTCCTGCGCGTTCTGCAATGCTTCCTGTGCCTTGATGGTGAAACGATGGAAGTT
>CAYHRX010000364.1:0-4179 GCA_964359075.1 uncultured Chitinophagales bacterium | reverse complement strand
GCACATTGGTGGGGACAGAACTCGGTCATTATTGGCGGCGGCAGTAACTCCGGTTTCACTCCAACCAACAACAACTACACGTACAATGTGGATAACAACTCCTACACCATGCAGCTTATGAAGCCAACATCGATGACGGCGTATCAAAGCGGCGTCTCTGTTCGCCTGAACACCGGCAAGCTGGTAATCGCAGGAGGTGTTTCAATTGGTCCGTCTCTCTCGGCGCTGACACAGATCTACACTGATGTTCTCTCAGACGTCAGGATCGAGAACACATCCACTGTCCCGGCTTCATACTCGCTCGCTCAGAACTTTCCCAACCCGTTCAACCCCGCGACGACAATTGCCTTCGACGTGCAGCGCTCGGGAAACGTGACTCTCAGCGTGTATGGGGTTATGGGACAACTCGTGACTACTCTTGTCGATCAACCTATGTCGGCTGGAAGCTATGAGGTTCGCTGGAATGCACCTACACAGCCGAGTGGTGTGTACTTCTATCGTCTTGATGCTGGAGGGTTCACACAGACAAGGAAGATGTTGCTGACAAAGTAATCACTCAAGCCGCCTGAGGGCTCCTGCCGAAGTAAGTGGGAGCCCTTCAGAGCCTTGCATCCACAATTCAGAATTGCTACATTCACACAGCAATTCTTCTCACTTCACCACGCGTTTCACCAATGGCTGACCGGCAAGTCCCGGCACAAGCGCGGAACCATAACTTTCGCTCCTGGAGGATCGGCAGAAACCTCGCTTTGGTCGCGCTCTGATGAAAACCCTCACCGTCTCTTGCACAACCCTCGTTCTCAAACAGGGTGATATTACCCTCGAAGATACAGAGGCGATCGTCAATGCCGCCAATTCGAGTCTGATGGGCGGTGGTGGTGTTGATGGTGCAATTCACCGGGCGGGCGGACCAAAGATTCTTGAGGAGTGCAGGAAAATACGTCAGCAACTCGGTGATCTGCCAACAGGGGAAGCTGTCATCACCACGGGAGGCAACCTCAGAACTCGATTTGTCATCCACACCGTTGGCCCCGTGTGGCATGGGGGCTCTCACGACGAAGACCAGTTGCTTGCCAACGCATACCGCAACAGTCTGAAGCTCGCAGTGCAGCACAAGATCAAGAGCATCGCATTCCCATCCATCAGCACAGGCGTGTACGGTTTCCCGATTGAGCAAGCATCCAAGATCGCGTTCAAGACGGTAGTGGACTTTGTGAGAGAACATGAAGAGATTCGAGAGGTGAGGTTTGTCGTGTTCAGCAGAAGTGATTATGAAGTGTATAGTCCACTGTTTCATTCAGCGCAATCTCATTAGCGCCCTCGGAGTCGATATGATCTCTTTGCTCTTTCAGAATTATTGTGCGAGCATCTTTCTTCTTGCTTTCGTACTCACCACTCAGATCGCCCACGCCCAAACCGCCCCTGCCGAAGGCATCCGCAAAAACACGCCTGCGATGCACGCGCTGACGAATGCGCGCATCGTGCAGTCGCCGGGCAAGGTCATCGAGAAAGGGACGCTGGTGATTCGCGACGGCGTCATTCAAACTGTCGGTGCGAACGCTACTGTCCCGCACGATGCCCGTGTCTGGGATATGAAAGGGATGACGATCTATCCCGGCCTCATTGATTCTTATTCCGACTATGGTGTGCCGAAACAGCCGGAGCGTCAACCCGGCCAGCAAATGGAGCAGCCACTGCAACGCGCCCCCGAACAGCGCGGACCAGCATACTGGAACAAGAATGTTCTCGCGCATCAGAATGCGGCAGATCTTTTTGTGCCCGATGCAAAAGCAGCTGAGAAGCTGCGCGGACAGGGTGTCACCTCGGCTCTCATCGTGCCAACCCGAGGCATATTCAAGGGCACGAGCGCACTCGTGAATCTGGGCGACGGGAAACCCAACGAGCTCGTCGTGCGTTCCAAGGTCGCGCAGCACATCGTGCTCGGCGTACCACAATGGAGTGAGGACTATCCCCAATCGCTCATGGGAGCAATCGCCTTGATCCGCCAGGTGCTACTCGACGCCGACTGGTACCAGAAAGCGCAGGACGCGTACGCAAAGAACCACTCGCTCACACGGCCGGAAACCAATGAAATGCTTGCCGCACTCAAAGACGTCGTGATTCACGGGAAGTCTGTGGTGCTTGAGGCTGCCGACGAGCTGGATGTCCTGCGGGCTGAGAAGATCGCACAAGAGTTCTCACTCACCTTGATCGTGCGCGGCAATGGCAGCGAGTACAAACGTCTTGATGCGATAAAGGGAACGCAGCGCCCTATCATCCTTCCCATCAACTTCCCCGAAGTCCCAACAGTGCAAACGCAAGAAGATGCTCTGCAGGTGACACTGGATCAGCTTCGCCACTGGGATGAAGCGCCGGAGAACCCAAAGCGCCTGCAGGAAGCCGGAGTCCAGTTTGCATTCACGTCGGCCACACTCAAAGATCCCGGCACGTTTCTCGCACAGGTGCGCAAAGCAGTCGAGCGCGGCCTTCCGAGCGATGCTGCACTCGCAGCGCTTACCACAGTCCCAGCCAGGATGTTCGGCGTGGGGAAACAGCTTGGTTCACTTGAACCGGGTAAGACGGCGAACTTCATCATTGCCGATGGAGAGCTGTTTGTGGAGAAGACTGTTCTGCGAGAATCCTGGATTGACGGGAAGCGCTACGAGATCAAGCCCCTCCTCGAGAATGATCCTCGCGGTAAATGGGACGTGAAACTCACGGGCATGTCCCCGGCTGACACGGTCACACTGAACATCAAGGGGGAGGTCGACGCGGTGCAAGGGTCGCTCACGAAGAAGAAGGAAGCAAAGCTGAGCACGGGTTCGTTCTCTGCATCACGACTCTCGATCTCATTTACCGGGGATTCAATTGGTTATCCCGGGGTTGTCAGGATGACGGCAGTGGTTGTGCCGGCAGCAATGAACGGATCGGGGGAATGGTCTGATGGCAAGTCATTCACCTGGACAGCGACACGCATCGCCGCCTTTACACCGGAACCGGACACGGCGAAGAAGAAAGAGCCGCAGATGGCATCGTTTCCGCCTGTGTATCCTCACGGGGAATTTGGAAGAGCGAAGATCCCGGATCAACCATCCACGGTATTCGTGAAAGGCGCCACCGTCTGGACGTGTGGGGCGCAGGGAAAACTGGAGAACGCCGATATGATTGTTCAGAAAGGCAAGATCGCAACGGTGGGCAATAACCTTCAGGCTCCTGCAGATGCCGTGCTGATTGACGGAACCGGCAGGCACATCACTCCCGGGATTATTGATGCTCACTCGCATACCGCCACGGCGGCGGTCAACGAGGCTGCACAGGCAATCAGCGCAGAGGTTCGCATTGGTGATGTAATTGACTGCGACGACATCAGCGTGTATCATCAGCTTGCAGGGGGAACGACAACGATCCACGTTCTTCACGGATCCGCCAACCCCATCGGCGGCCAGTCACAGATCCTCAAGCTCCGCTGGGGAATGCTGCCGGATGAGATGAAGCTCGAAGCTGCGCCGCCCACAATCAAGTTCGCACTCGGGGAAAACGTGAAGCAGTCCAACTGGGGCGAGCGATTCACCACGCGTTACCCGCAAACACGCATGGGCGTTGAGCAAATCATGCGCGACGAGTTCACCGCTGCGCTTGACTACGAGAAGGCGTGGCAGCGCTGGGAGAAAGACAAATCGGGAATCCCGCCACGCCGCGACCTCGAGCTCGATGCTGTCCTCGAGGTCATCCGTGGCAAGCGTTTCGTCCACTGTCACTCGTATAGACAGGATGAGATTCTGGCGATGATGAGAGTGGCTGAGGATTTCGGGTTCAGGATTCAGGTCTTCCAGCACATCCTCGAAGGCTACAAAGTGGCCGATGTGATGGCCAAACATGGTGCCGGTGCTTCATGCTTCACCGATTGGTGGGCGTACAAACTTGAAGTGTACGATGCCATCCCTTACAATGGTCCCCTGATGCATGACCAGGGCGTGGTTGTGTCATTCAATTCAGACAGCGACGAGCTTGCGCGGAGGCTGAACCTTGAAGCGGCCAAAGCAGTAAAGTACGGCGGACTCTCGGAAGAGGAGGCACTCAAGTTCGTCACGCTCAATCCGGCGAAGCAACTGAAGATCGAGAGTCGTGTCGGCTCACGAGAAGCCCGCAAGGCCGCGGATTTTGTTGTGTGGCGCGGCC
>CAYHRX010000363.1:0-4204 GCA_964359075.1 uncultured Chitinophagales bacterium | reverse complement strand
TGCGAAGCTTGAATATTTACGCGCAAAAGGACTTGGCGGTTTGATGATTTGGGAGCTTGGAGGTGGGTACATCACGAAAATGCCGTCGGGCTCAAGGAATCCATTGCTGAAGGCAATCAAAGGAGCTGCACTTGCAGAACGCTCGCCATTTCCCGACCGCATCGTGCCGACAGTGAGCATGACATCTCCAAAGAACAATGCCAGTATCAGCGGAGTCCTGACGCTCAGTGCTGAGGCGTCCGACAACGTTCGTGTTACAGGCGTTCGGTTCAAATTGGATTCTCTCGATATTGGTGATCCTACGCCTACTCCACCGTACAACGTGTTCTTTGATAGTTGGCGTTTTCCCAACGGTGTGCATACGCTCAAGGCATGTGCTACTGATGCACATGGAAATGCCTCTGTATCGTCGATTGTGGTTACAATAAACAACAAAGGGAAGAGACCTGTAATTCCTGATTTGATCGTCTATGATGACTCACTTCATAGACCGTTCACGGACAAATCCTGGGTTGCCAGTGTGAATTTTGACAACACGACAACCGTCAAGAGCGGAACGAAGTCCGCCCGCGTAGACTTTGGACCCTGGGGAGCTCTTGACCTGTTGAGCGGAAATTGGGGGGCTGAGATTCCCGTTGACCCCAATCGGTACAGCGTCCTGCGGTGCGACATCAACCCGGGCTCACCTCTCACCCTTACGGTTGCTTTTTACAACAATTATTCACTCCAATTGACACTAAAACCCAACGAGTGGACCAGTGTTGAAGTGCCCCTCAAATTTTCGCAGCCGTTCACACGATTCTATTTCGTACAAAACACGGATGCCACTGTTACCTGCTATTTTGACAATATTAGGTTTGTATCGAACTAAAGTTTCTTTGTTTCAATAGCGAGGCTTGAGTCAGAACTGGCAATAAATTGGCCCGACGATGTCCCTTGAGGCGCGTTAGGAACAAAGAATACGTATGGGCTTAGTTTTTTGCCTTCCTTGTCCGAGGTCCAACCCGACCCCCGAACGACTTCATTGAATTACCAACGATCTGCAATGAATGTGTATGTGGTTATTTTCTTATCGATTCTTCCTCCAGTCATTCTTTCCAGCTAAGGTGTAAATTCCTCCCCGCGTGCGCTTGTTGCTCCTCCGGAGATGACCTTTGATGAGATTAGTGCCCTTTTTTGCTTGACATTGTATCCCAGATCATGTATTTTCAAGCACGGAAATCAGGTAAATGTTGTAAACCAGACATATTGAAGAATGTTTCTGGAAATCGTTTTTGTCTTGGGGGGAAGTCATGACTAGATTCACAACCAAATTGTCTCTCTTTTCCCTGCTTGAAAAATGTAGTATCGAAAATCGCTTTTCTTCCATTTTCTACAAGGCCCAGCTTTTTTCTGTAAGGAACACATCAATTTGGTGGCCGTTGTCACCGGTTGTGATATTAGCATGTGGTTGGTAACGGGATAGTCCCGACCGGTCGGGATGGCTGAGGGATTATTTCACTATACAAGTATAACTTGGAGGAAGGAATTATGACTAGGTTCATTACCAGATTGGTTCTTGTTTCGCTCATAGTTTGTCTCTCCGTTCCCGCCCTGGCCCAAACCGAGCGAGTTCGGGCAGCCTACTATACCTCGTGGCGACATAGTACGCAGGCTCTGAGTGAGGTTGATTGGACAGTCATTACGCACATCATTGCATTTGTCAACGGTCTTGATGGAAGTAACAATGTCCAAGATTGGGTGGGAGCAAACATAAGTAACGCCGTCATTGCAGCGGCACATGCGAATGGACGCAAGGCACTCATTTCGTTTGGGGGTATGGGTGTGAATATGAATGAGAATATCACGGCGGCAAACCGTGCGGCCACTATTCATAGTCTGTGCGAGTACATCTTTCAGTACGGTTATGATGGAATAGATTGGGATAATGAGGTTTCTCAGAATGCTACCGACCTCACCAATTTCTTTCGTGCGTTCAAGGATTCAACCACAGCAAGGGGTAGCGTTAAGCTCATCACTGCATACACTGGAAGTTCTCCGGCTGAGTATTCTACCGCAGAGCCATACTTTGACATTGCGTTCATGTGGAGCTACGATATGTCGGGCGTGTGGTACGGCTATTATTCATCATCTTGGTATGTGGGGCCGCTGTTCAATGGTGGGTGGACATTCCCTGGGACGAGTGTAAAACCCCCATGTATTGATGATTGGGTACATAACTACATTACTGCTGGATTCCCAAGGTCAAAATTGTGCATTGGTTCTTCGATGGGAGCGCAGGTATGGGAAGGTGGAGAGAACACGCCTACGGGCGGCGTAACAGCGGCGAGGCAAAGGTTTTGCGTATCCAACTTCGTTAATGACCCTTGCTGGCCAACACGTCCCATTGCCTATGCAGACGTTTACTATGCGTACTGGAAAACTCTATATACGGGGGGAATACATGCCCCAGGATACTACGGGACTTTGCCAGAGCTGTGGGATTCGGTAACGCAGACATCATACGTTTCCTCTGACGAGACAGGAAATGTGAATGATAGGTTTATCTCATTTGATAATGAGAGAACGGTTGCGCGAAAGTGGAAGTATGTAGTTGACACTACTCTTGGCGGACTCTTCTTTTGGGATTTGAACGCAGCATATATGTCTGGCAGGCCGGCAGGCCAAAGATACCCAATGGTCAATGCTCTGAGACTTGCTATAGCGGGAGATACATTACCGCCACTACCCACGGGGAGTTTTAGTGTAACCCCAGACACTCTGCCCTCTGGTGGCGGGAACGTCACGTTGGCGTGGAGTTCCACCAATGCGACATCGGCAAATATCAGTCCGGGAATCGGGTCGGTAGCATTGAATGGTAACAGAGTGGTTTTAGTTTCCACGACGACAACATTTGCGTTGACCTTGAGTAATATTGGCGGGAGTCGGCTCTACACTGTTAGGGTTGTGGTGGGTGTTCCACCACCGCCACCGCCGGACTCGACGAACAAGGCGTTAGGTCGGCCGGCCACTGCATCCAGTATCCAGGGAACTGGATTTGAAGCGGGTAATGCCAATGACGGACTTACTAATACGAGGTGGAGTTCATCGTATGCGGATAATCAATGGTGGCAGGTGGATTTGGGGTTGGTCACGAGCGTGAATCGGGTGTACACCAATTGGGAGGCCGCATATCCGAGTCAGTTTAGGATCAGTGTGTCATTGGATAATCAGAACTTCACTGACGTTGCAACGAGAAATCTAACAGCACCCGGTCCGAGCGAGACACAGTTCACATTAGTATCTGCCCGGTATGTGCGCATCACTGGCGTGACACGGGCGACGCAATATGGGGTTTCGTTGTGGGAGATTGGAGTGTACGGGACGACACTTCCTGGGGGGCAGGGGCGACAAGACATCACAGTGCAAGCATTACCACCGATTGCGCTGATCACACAGCCGACCGGCAATGGGAGCCGTGACATAGAAGTCATTCGAGATGGCAATGCGCCACCCGTTGGGAGTTCTGATCCAACTCAGCAGTACGATACATACAATGGGGGTGCACCTCGGGCTTTCGATTGGATCGGGTACCAATTCCCAACAACCCACACATTCTCTGCCGTGATTTTCCAGGAAGGTATGCAATTTTCAGGTGGAGGGTGGTTCACTACCCTAACGGTACAAGTGCGCATCAACGGATCATGGGTGGACGTCCAGAATCTGCAGAGTACTCCTCCTTATGCCGGTGCTAATGGCATCAACTACGAAACGTATGAGTTGTCATTTGCACCAGTTGCCGGAGATGGTATCCGTATCGCTGGTACGCCTGGAGGTTCCGCCCATTTCATATCGGTTGGAGAGCTGCGGGTTCTCAACAATGGCACGACGGGGATTCTACCGGCTTCAGGGATACCCCGCGACTATGCCTTGT
Source organism: uncultured Chitinophagales bacterium (assembly GCA_964359075.1). Classification (GTDB taxonomy): domain Bacteria; phylum Bacteroidota; class Ignavibacteria; order UBA10030; family UBA6906; genus UBA11986. The sequence continues at coordinate 291 of CAYHRX010000363.1, read as the reverse complement.
ACCAGAACTATCCGAATCCTTTCAATCCGACGACAAGGATACAGTACAATCTGCCGGTGGGAGCAGATGTATCGATCGTTGTTTATAACGTGCTCGGCCAGGAGGTCGCCACGTTGGTGAAGGGGTATGTGGACGCAGGCCGTCACCTCGTTGATTTCTCGGCTGAGAACCTTACTAATGGAGTCTATTTCTATTCTATCAAAACTGGCAATTTCTCGGATATGAAGAAGATGGTTTTGCTGAAATAGTGCCATTTGGCACCTCAAGAGTGGTTAAATTCGCAACCATAGA
>CAYHRX010000362.1:0-4210 GCA_964359075.1 uncultured Chitinophagales bacterium | reverse complement strand
AACAGGTTCAGGGCGATGTAGAGGATCATGACGACGCCCGTCCCGATCAGGAGCATCCCGAGGATCAGTCGAGGTGTTGAAATGGATTTCATAGTGCCTCCGGCATTTGTGGTTCTCTGCACCAATATACGTGGGAACGTGAAAGATGACATGTCGAATTCGGTAACTGGCGGGTGGCCGTCGGTAAGTGGTGGTGTTATCGCCCCCTCCCAAGACGTCCAATCAGGTCGCGCATCGCATCAGACTTGTCCCGAAGTGAATCCTGCCCACCACGACGGATATTGATCATCTGCGCGACTACACTGATGCCGATCTCTTCGGCAGTCACGGCGCCAATGTCGAGTCCCATGGGCGCATGAACCCGTCGCAACTCCTCAACCGTGACGCCCCTTTCGACAAGGTGCTCGTACGTTGTCAGCACTTTCCGCCTGCTCCCTATCATGCCAATGTATTTCGCGGGTGTCTTCAACGCCTGCTCAAGAACGACCTCGTCAGAGCGATGGCCACGGGTGACGATGACAATGTATGACGATGGCTTGATGGTCAGATGATTGAATGCCTCATAGAACTCGACAGCCAGCGTGCAATCAGCTTCGGGGAAGCGATCGGGGTTCGCATACTCCTTCCTGTCATCAACAATCGTGACAAGGAATCCGGCCATTGCCGCCATCGTCGAGATGGACTTTGAGACATGCCCGCCGCCGAAGACGATCAGGTTCGGCCGCCCGGTAATTGGCTCAAGGAGAAGCTCTCCATCAGGGAGTCTCACACGGCGGGTCTCGTTGCGATGATGCGATTTTCGGGATTCTTCAGCAAGTTCTGTAGCGGAGTATTGGATTGATGAAGTCGTGAGTTGGTGAATAGTGCCCCTCCATTGATCCATCAAACCATCCATTGCCTCAGGATGTCTCAGGAGCCTTTTCCACACGAGTGTGTCCCCGGAAAGCATCGTCGCAATCACACAGTCCTCACCTTGATCGCGCAACGATCTCATTTCCTGGATCAGCGGTGCATGCTCGAGCAGCACTGGCTCAATCAGCACGTCCAAGGTGCCGCCACAGATCAGACCCTGCACCATGTCGTCTTCATTGAGGTGGAACGTGAGGATTCTGGCTTTCTGCTGATCGTACAATTCCTTTGCAGCAGCGAGAACGTCTCCCTCCATGCAACCGCCACCAACAGTGCCGACCCATTCCTTCCCACGATTCCTGATCACCATTTTGGAGAACGCTGAGGCAGGCGTCGAGCCACTCGTGGAGATGATAGTGGCAAGCATGACATGATCCTCTGACTCAAGGGCAGAAAGGATTTCGTGAAGTATATCCACGATATGAACGATGTATAAGTGTGAGCCTGATGTTGCACTGAAATCTATGTTAAACACATTGGATTTGCAACCAAAACACCTCCTTGTATTTCTTCACGTTTTTGGATAAACTCTCCCAGAGATAGCTCTCCACACAACCAGCATTCCCGGCATACAGACGTGCCCACGATTCTCGACTTCAACATCAAAGCTGATCATCAGAAGGGTTACAGCCTTCAGGTTACCGAACGAGGTAAGCCCGAACCTCTGGCTGAATCCTCCTTCTCGTACGACGTTTCCTTCTTGAAGGAGTTCGAGATTCGTCAGCTCGATGCTGACCCGAAGGATCCTCAGGGCAGGCTGGAACGACTAAGAAAATTTGGGGCCAATCTCTTCAACACGGTCTTCACAAAAGACATCCTCACCGTTTGGCAAGCCTATAAGAAGAAGCAGGACTTTCTCATTCTCTGCGTCCGCATTGACCCCGACGCAGATGAGCTGGAAATCGTGCCGTGGGAAACTCTCTACGACGGCGAGGAATTCATCTCGGCGGGTGTGAAAACCGGGATGGCCAGACTTCCGCTCGACATTCCTCCGGAGGACACTCTTCCCGCGGTTCCTCTTCCGATAAAGATGCTGGCATTCATCTCAAGTCCATTGGACTTGCGGGAAGGCGAGCGTCTCCAGATTGAGCGTGAGCAGGAAATCCTCCTGCAGGCAACCAATGCACCTTCCGGCCAGGGGAAGCTGCACGTTGAGTTTGAAGATGAAGCAAAGCTGACAATCCTCGAGAACAGTCTCGAAGCCGGCTACAACATCTTCCATTACTCCGGACACGGAATATCTCCTGAGAATGGCTCAGGGCTGCTGTTCGAAGATGCGGATGGAAAGAAGAAACCTGTGCCGGTGCATGAGCTGCTTCAATCATTCGGCAAGGGTGCCGGCTCGCTCAGGCTCGCAGTCCTCTCCGGTTGCCAGACTGCAAAGACGCTCAACATTGCCGGCTTCCGCGACCTCACACGGGGCCTTTTGCATCAGAAAGTCCCCGGAGTTCTTGCAATGCAGTTCTCAATCAGCGACAGCGCAGGGCTTTCGCTTGCTGAGAACCTCTATTCCAGAATACCGGAGGGGAAGACTCTCGAGATGGTTCTGAGTGCATGTCGCCGGGCGATGCTTCAGAGCGAGGATGTTCTGGTTCAGGCAGACGCGTTCGCACCGATCCTGTTCTCTTCAAACAGCAACCCGCTGCAAACAACTGCTCCCGAACAGGCACAACAGGGTGCGCCAAAAATTGACTTCAGCGTGTTCCTCCCCTTGCCGCAACTGAGTTTTGGATTCTATGGCAGGAGAAAAGAATACAGAGAGATACGTGACGGCCTGCTGTACAAGAATCACCGTGCAGTTATCGTGCACGGTATCGGTGGGATTGGCAAGACGGCGCTCATCAGCAACACCGCCTTACGACTGAGGAAGAGTTTCAGGGGAGTCTACGCGTTCGATTGCACGAGGGCAGCACTTGCGCCTGAGACGATTCTTCTGAATCTCCACCGCTACTTTGAGGCCCTGAAGATCAACGCGTTGAAGGAGCTTATTCACCAGCAACCTCCTCCTGATGTTGCGGCCAACTATCTCGGCGATGTGCTCAGGCAGTGGCCCATGCTTGTTATCTTCGATAACTTTGAGACGCATCTCCGGCTCAACGAGGCAGGCACTCACGAAGTCGCCGACCCGGACCTTGCCGTGTTCCTGAGAACACTTCTTAACACTACAAAGCAAGGCACACATTTTCTTTTCACAACACGATACCTCTTCGACATCGATGCAAAGCGACTCGGCACGATACACGAGCTTCCTCTAAACGATCTCAGCCGACCGGAGGCGCTTGGGCTGATGCAAAAGCTTCCTCATCTTTCAAAGGCTTCCTATGAAGAGAATCTCCAAGTATTTCAGATCTTCGGTGGTCACCCCTATGCGCTCGTTACACTCGACAGACACCTGGGACAAAGCTCTCTTGAGGATGTACTCCGCGATACTTCAAGCCTCAAGACCGAGCTGAGAGAGTTCCTCGCAATTGAGTTGAACTATTCGAAGCTCACGCCAAGAAGCCAGGATTTGCTTAACCGACTAGCGGCGTTCCGTGTGGCGGTTCCGGCTTCGGCCACAGAGTGGGTTCTTGGCGATAAAGTAGACATGCGAGATGAAGTTGTAAAACTTGTCGCTCAAAAGGGCGTACCTAAAGGTGTGGAGCCTGAGCAGGTCATCAACGAGCTTCTAAACACTCTACCAGAGAAACGCAAGGCGGAAAACCTTGCCATGAACATACATGATCTCATCGCCTGGGGCTTGCTCACTCCTATTGAAGATGACGGGGAGGTGCACTCTTTCGCGGTGCACAGCCTTGTTCGTAACTTTTGCCGCAGCAAGCTTGATGTGGCAGCGTGGAAGCACAGGTTGCTTGACGCTGCTGCGTTCTACACCAACCGTGCTAAGAGTGACGTTGGTGATGACAACGCAGAGACAACGGTGTGGGAACAGATTGAGGCGTTTGAGTTACTTTGGGATGCTCAGGAATTCGAAGACGCCGCCAGTATTCTTATAAATGCGAACCCGTACCTTGACCGATGGGGGTTTGGGCGGTACCTCGAAGGGCTTTATAGACGACTCCACCCGAAACTTGGCAGGGGAACTGAAGCAAGGGTCATTCACAACCTAGGCATTCTTATCCAGGCTCGTGGCGAGTATGCCGAGGCGCTCGCACAGTATGAGAAGTCGCTGAAGATCAAAGCAGAGCTTGGTGACCGGGCGGGCGTGGCCATTTCGCTGCACACGATCGGGATGATTCATCAGGATCGTGGCGAGTATCCCGAGGCGCTCGCACAGTATGAGAAGTCGCTGAAGATCAAA
>CAYHRX010000361.1:0-4213 GCA_964359075.1 uncultured Chitinophagales bacterium | reverse complement strand
ATCGTAACAGACTACTAGTATCTCCTGCTCTTGATGAGGACTTTGGAGTAATGGTGGAGGTTCTCAAGCACTTTGCCTGTCCCCCTGACGACAGCGGTCAACGGGTCTTCCGAGACGTGCACTGGCAGATTTGTCTCCAGCCTGATGCGCTCGTCGAGGCTCTTCAACAGTGCGCCGCCGCCGCTGAGCATGATGCCGCGATCGAGGATGTCCGCAGCAAGCTCCGGCGGCGTGTGTTCGAGCGTGAGCTTCACCGTCTCGACAATTGCGGCCACGGGCTCGCTCAACGCTTCACGGATTTCGACAGAGCTTGCTTCGGTGGTCTTCGGAATGCCGTTGACAAGGTCACGGCCCTTCACACGGATGTTGATCTCTTCCTTCAAAGGCATCGCTGACCCCACCTCGCACTTGATTGCCTCCGCCGTCCGCTCGCCAATAAGCATGTTGTGGTTCTTCTTAAAGAATTGGAGGATGGCGTTCGTCATCTCATCGCCTGCAATCCGGACGGACTCTTCATTCACGATGCCGGAGAGAGCAATGACGGCGATGTCGGTCGTGCCGCCGCCGATGTCGACAATCATGTTGCCGACAGGAGCTTCGACATCCATTCCCACACCGATCGCGGCAGCCATAGGCTCAGCGATCAGGTGGACTTCCTTCGCGCCGGCGTGCTCTGCCGAGTCGCGCACTGCGCGCTTCTCGACTTCCGTCACGCAGCTCGGCACGCACACCACAATGCGACGGCTCGGCATCCAGTTGGCATGGATCTTCTTGATGAACTCGCGCAGCATACCTTCCGCGATTTCAAAGTCTGCAATCACGCCATCCTTCATCGGTCTGATGGTGCGGATGTCCCGGTGCGTGCGGCCGAGCATCTCCTGTGCCTCCTTGCCGATGGCGACAATCTTCTTCGTGTTCCTGTCGAACGCGACGATGGACGGCTCATTCAGCACAATGCCTTTACCCCTCATGTAGATGAGCGTGTTGGCAGTGCCAAGATCGATGGCAAGGTCGGCGGAGAAGAAACTGAACAGTCCCATGGGGAGTAAGGGTATGAGTTAGTTCGACGGTCTAATGTTTAAAGTGCCTGATACCCGTTAACACCATCGCGATGGTATTGTCATCGGCGGCGCGGATAACTTCTTCGTCGCGAATCGAGCCGCCCGGTTGAATGACTGCCGTCGAGCCTGCCTTGACAGCTTCAAGCAGTCCGTCGGCGAAGGGGAAGAACGCATCCGAGGCAACCGCCGTTCCCTTCACATCGAGTCTGGCCTCCACGGCCTTTTGTGCAGCGATTCTTGCTGAATCTACCCTCGACATTTGTCCGGCACCGATGCCGATCGTCCTGTCCGAGCGAGCGTACACAATTGCGTTGGACTTCACATGCTTTGCCACGCGCCAGGCATAGAGCATGGCCTTCAATTCTTCTTCTGTGGGCTTCCGTTTCGTGACAACCCTGAGGTTATCCTTCGGTATACGCGCCCGGTCCACATCCTGAACAAGCAATCCACCGGGCACGCTCTTGAGCTCAAGCTCGTCAAGGGCACGCAAATCTGCTGCCGTGCGGATCAGCCTGCGGTCTTTCTTCTTTTTCAGAAACTCAAGAACAGACTCGGGGAATCCCGGAGCTACAATTACTTCGGTGAATATCTCATTCATCTTCTCTGCAGCGTCACGGTCGAGCGGACGGTTCATGGCAACAATGCCGCCAAACGCAGACTTGGAATCCGTTGCCAACGCCCTGGCATATGCTTCTATCAGCGTCGCGCCTGAGCCAACGCCACACGGATTTGTGTGTTTGATGATGGCGACAGTCGGCTCATCGAATTCCGCCACGAGCCTCGCCGCTGCCGCGATATCCACAACATTGTTGTAGGAAAGCTCCTTGCCATGCAGGGGCTGGAAGAGGGAAGTGAAATTTCCGTACAGCGCTGCATACTGGTGCGGGTTTTCCCCGTAGCGAAGGTCCATCTCTCGCCGCAATGATAAATGCAGAAGCTCGGGGAACCGTCCTTCCTTGGCCTCCACCTTGTCGAGGTAGCGCGAGATTACGGCGTCATAGGATGAGGTGTGGCGGAACACTTCCTTTGCGAGCAGGAAACATGTTGCCTCGGAGATCCTTCCTCCGTTGGCCCGCATTTCTTCGATGACGCTTGCATACCGATCCGGATTCACAAGAACAGCTTTGTGCTTGAAGTTCTTTGCGGCAGAGCGAATCATCGCCGGCCCGCCGATATCGATCTGTTCGACGGCCTCCTCGAGTGGCACACCATTGCGTGCAATGGTCTGCTCGAACGGATAGAGGTTCACCACCACCATGTCAATCTGCTCGATGTCGTGCTCCCTCAACTGTCGCAGGTGGTCTTCATTGTCCGCAACGGCAAGAAGCCCGCCGTGGATTTTCGGATGCAAGGTCTTCACGCGTCCGTCGAGGATTTCAGGAAAGTGTGTCACGTCAGCCACCGAGCGTGCACGGATGCCGTTGGAGGTGAGCAGGGTGTGTGTGCCGCCCGTCGAGATGATCTCGACGTTCATTGCTTGCAGCGAGTGTGCGAACTCAACGAGACCGCGTTTATCAGAAACACTGATGAGCGCGCGGCGAATGGTGGGCAAGATGTCTCCTTACTTCACTGATTGTTCAATCGTCACGGTACGACCTGCGACCTTGACCTTCCCCCCGGCGAATAGACGCAGCGCCTGAGGGTAAATCTCATGTTCAATTGCCAGAACTTTGGCTGCAACCTGTTCCGGCGAATCGTCCGGCTCAATCGTAACCTGTCGCTGCAACACGATGGGGCCGCGATCAAACTCTTCATCTACTATGTGCACCGTGGCGCCGGTGACGCGTTCGCGGTTCGCGACAACAGTCTCGTGGACGTGCATCCCGTACATCCCCTTGCCGCCATACTTCGGAAGCAAGGCAGGGTGGATATTGATGATACGATTGCGGTACGCCGCGATCACACGGTGATGCAGCTGCTTCATGTACCCTGCCAGCGCGATGAAATTCACCTCGTGTTGCCGGAAAGTCTGCAGCAACGCAGCAACAAACTCTTCTTCACCCGGGAACTGCCGCTGACTCAGATGGATCGCGGGGATAGCATGTACGCGTGCGATTTCCAGGATGCCGGAGCCGGAATTGTTGCTGATGACAACCCGAATCCGAACACTGGGCAACGCGCCTCGTTGAAGAGCATCGAGTATCGCCTGAAAATTGGAACCTCTTCCAGATCCCAGAACCGCGACCTGCAACATGCTGCTCAACGTCTTAGAGTGATCAATGAGTGCATGAAGTTAAAACTATTTTGCAACAAAGGCAACAAAAGCGGATCGGATTTGAAGGAGGCACGCGTCCGTCAGTGAACGGCAGCCTCAAGGTATTCTACTGACCGGGCGTCAGCGTCCACTCGAACACGAATGCCGACAGGCAGCGTCATCTTCTGTGGCACATGGCCGAACGGGAGGTCGGAAAGGAACGGCTTCCCTGAAAGGCGAGCGGCTTCAGCGAGGATCTCTTGAATACTAAGTGAGGGCTTCGTCTGGTCTTTGGGCATGCAGTCACTGAACTGGCCCGTAAGCATTGCGCTGCACTTCCCGGTGATTCCTGCGTTGTACAGTTGCATCATCATCCGGTCAACACGGTACGGCTCCTCACTGACTTCTTCGAGGAAGAGAACGTCACCCTTTCTCTTACTCGGGAAGTAGCGCGTGCCGAGAAGCGTCACGATGAGCGAAAGGTTTCCTCCAATCAATCGACCAACAGCGTTCCCGGAATGCATACAATTGATTGTTGAGTCGGCAGGAAAGCTGATCGGTCCCGCCTTCTTTGTTGAAGTCACCGTCTTCCAGAACAACTCCTCGGTGAATGGATCAATCGTGTTGGCCATTTCAACGCCTAGCATCGGACCGTGGAATGTCACGAGTCGACACCGAGTCCATATGGCGAGCTGCAAAGCGGTAAGGTCACTGTACCCACAGAGGATCTTTGGATTTCGGGAGAGGAGTTTGAAGTCGAGTTTTGGAAGGAGTCGCGGCGTTCCGTATCCACCCCGTATGGCGATGATTGCTTTGACGCGGCGGTCGGCAAAGAATGTGTGGAGATCTGCGAGGCGCTCCTCGTCTGAGCCTGCGAGGTAGCCGTACTCCTTACCCACGTGAGTGCCGACGGCAACATGGTAGCCAAGTCGCTCGAGGTAATGCACACCTCTCTCTA
>CAYHRX010000360.1:0-4213 GCA_964359075.1 uncultured Chitinophagales bacterium | reverse complement strand
ACAGACGGGGGTTCAAGCTGGGGAACCGATACACGGCTTACGAATAACTCTGCTAATTCATTAATTCCATCTATATCGGTATCCGGTTCAAATGTACATGTTGTATGGCGTGACAATCGTGATGGGAACGAGGAGATATACTATAATCACGCAACAGATGGTGGTTCAAGCTGGGGAACCGATACACGGCTAACGAATAACTCTGCTTTTTCATACCGTCCTTCTGTATCAGTATCCGATTCATCTGTACATGTTGTATGGCAAGACTTGCGGGATGGGAATCCTGAGATATATTATAAGCGCAACCCGACAGGTAATCCTACAGGAGTAAAGAATAGTAGTTCGGAGATACCGGATGAGTTCCTGCTGTTCCAGAACTACCCCAACCCGTTCAATCCAACAACAGAAATCAGATATTCAATTCCTGTAGGGACGTATGGCCATACGTCCCTACGGGTGTTTGACCTTCTCGGTCGCGAAGTCGCGACCCTAGTGGATGAAGTAAAGGAGGCAGGCGTTTACAATTATCAATGGTCAACGGACAATGTTCAATTGTCAACAGGCGTGTACTTCTACCAGCTCAAAGCCGGTGAGTTCACTCAGACAAAGAAAATGATCCTGATGAGGTGAGTCATGAATAAGATACTACAGCTCATCCTTTTTCACTTTTCACTTTGCACTTTTCAGTCCTACTCCCAAACCTACGGCTGGGTGGATTGGAGTGCGCACATGCCGGAACAAGTCGGCTTCAGCGATGTTCACTTCATCGGCAACGAGGGATGGATTACCGGCGGGAACAGCAAGCTGTATCACACCACTGATGGAGGACAGACATTCACGATTCAGACTCTCCCGACTCCTGCCGGTATCAGCAATTCCGTCTTCATCAGGAGTCTTACGGAGGGTTATACCGTGACTTCTACAGGCAGAGTGTTCTATGCTTCAAATCCTGTAAGCGGAAACTGGACTCTCATTAGCGGCTCTCCCACTGTCGCATTATTTTCCGTCCACTTCCCGCCTTTGGGTACAGGATATACCTGTGGAAACAGCGGGAGAATATACTCTGTCACTTCCTCTGTTGTGGCTTGGGATACCGCTCTTTCAGGAAACCCAACTCTTACATCCATAGTATTCCCTGTTTCTACTGAGGGATGGGTCTGCGGAGGTCTCATACGCCACAGAATAAATGGCTCCTGGTTAGCTGACCAATTTTATGATGCAGGTGACTCATACAATGCAATCAATTTTGTCGACAACAGGAACGGCTGGGCCGTAGGTGGCGGCGGTTCCCCCTTCAGAGGGAAAATAATCCACACGGTCGATGGAAGAAACTGGAATGTTGGTCAGGTAAACCCTGATACGATAAGTGGTCGCGGTCTCAACGATGTTTACTTCCTCGATTCCTTGGAAGGTTGGTCGGTGGGGGATCCTGGTTTGATTCTTCACACAACAAACGGCGGAGGCACACCTAACGGTAACTGGATGATTGAAGGTCAGACGGTTGCGGCAGGAAAGTTCCTGCGCGCTGTCTACGCAGTAGATAACCGCACGGTCTACGTCGTTGGCAACAACACATTTCTCAAGTACACGCAGGTCACGGATGTCGGCGAGAAAGAAGAACTGCCAACGGCGTCTGGGTTGTATCAGAATTATCCCAACCCGTTCAACCCGACAACAGAGATCAGATATCAGATATCAGAAGTCAGTCACGTTTCGCTGAAGGTGTATGATCTGTTAGGCCGCGAAGTCGCAACGCTGGTGGATGGCGTTGAAGAGCCGGGGTACAAGTCGGTGCAATTTGATGCAAGGAACCTGGCAAGGGGGTGTATTTCTATCGGGTGTCCGTCGTGCCAACGACACGACGAGACCTCGTCCCGACGAGTCGGGACGGGCAAGCTGGACAGTTCGTTGAGACACGAAAGCTTCTGCTGCTTCGCTAGAAGTCCGGTCGAAAAGCTTAACCGCAGAGCACGCGGAGGTCGCGGAGATAAAGATCTCTTCTTTTTGGTTTCAATTTCAAAGTATTTCCTCCGCGTTCTCAGCGGCCTCTGTGGTTAAATTCTTTTTTTGATGGGTTCCGTCCGCACTTCTAGGCTAGTGCCTTGATCTGTCGTCCCTCTGGGACTTCCTGGGTCAGCTGTATGCGGTCTCTCTTCATTACTCAAAGCAAAGGAGTCATTTCATGAACATGATGTGTCATCTTTCCATTCTCATCACCATAATGTCGCTCCTCTCGTGCAGTCCCGATCCGAAGAGGGAGGCGGATGCCTTTCTCACGGACTTCACGGGGAAGTTTCAGAATGTCTACTATGAAATGCAAAAGGCCCAGTGGCTTGCGAACACCGACATCTCCCCAGCGCATGACAGCCTGAGTGAAGCCGCCGAGAAAGCCTACTCTGCATTCGTCGGCAGCAAGGAAACGATCCAGAAAGTGAAGGAACTGCTCGCGCAGAAAGAGAAACTCGATGACATCCAGGTCCGGCAACTCAACAAGATCCTTCTCGCGGCTGCACACCGACCGGGCACGATCCCGGACGTGGTTGACAAACTGATCAACGCCGGGACGAAGCAGACGAGCCTCCTCTACGGTTTCAACTACACGCTGCTCGATAGGAGCGGTAAGCCGAAAAAAGTAAGCACGAACGATATCGATAACATCCTTCGTGAGTCAAAGGACGTGAAGGAGCGCCTTGCAGCGTGGGAGGCGAGCAAGGAAGTCGGCAAAACGTTGAAGGATGGCTTGGCTGACCTCCAGACACTCCGAAATCAGGTGGCGCGTGAGATGGGCTTCAGCTCGTTCTTTGATCTTGAGGTTGCCGACTACGGCATGACGACGAATGAGATGATGGGGATGATGGATCAGTTCGTGCGTGAGTTGCGTCCGTTGTACACAGAGCTTCACACGTATGCGCGTTATGAGCTGGCGAAGCGCTACAAGCAGCCCGTTCCGGAGAAGTTGCCCGCGCACTGGCTGCCGAACCGCTGGGGACAGAACTGGCCGGGCATTGTTCAGGCGGTGAACCTCGATGATGCGTACAAGGGCAGAACAAGAGAATGGGTGATGCAAACGGCGGAGAAGTTCTACATGAGCATCGGTTTCGAGCCACTCAACGAGAACTTCTGGAAGAACTCCGATCTCTATCCGGTCGAGGCAGGATCATCAAGGAAGAAAAACAACCATGCCTCTGCCTGGCACATGGATGTGGAGAACGACTACAGGTCGCTCATGAGCGTCATCCCGAACAACGAGTGGTTCCGCACCGCGCATCACGAGCTTGGGCACATCTATTATTACATCACCTACTCGAATCCAGAGGTGCCACTCGTCCTCCGGGAAGGCGCAAACCGTAGCTACCACGAAGGCATGGGCGATCTGATTGCCGTAGCCGTCTCCCAGCGCCCTTACCTCGAAGACGTGGGACTGATATCGAGGGATGCGAAGATCGATCAGATCCAGTGGCTGCTGAACGATGCGCTATCGAATTCCTCCGTTGTGTTCATTCCGTTCTCTGCCGGAACGATGACACACTTCGAGCACGACCTGTACGAGCAAAACCTTCCGAAGAATCAGTACAACAAGCGATGGTGGGAATACGTGGAGAAGTTCCAGGGCATCGTTCCTCCGGCATCCCGCGGTGAAGAGGTCTGCGACGCGGCAACCAAGACGCACATCAATGATGATCCGGCACAGTACTACGACTATGCTCTCTCCTGCATCCTGAAGTATCAGCTTCATGATTACATTGCCCGCAAGATCCTCCATCAGGATCCACGGACTTGCAACTACTACGGCAACAAGGATGTGGGCGGCTTCCTCAAGAGCATCATGCGACCGGGCGCGAGCAAAGACTGGCAACAGGTCTTGAAAGAGAAGACAGGTGAAGACCTCAGCGTGCGCGCAATGCTCGAGTACTATCAGCCTCTCATGCATTATCTTAAGGATCAGAACAGAGGCCGCTCAAGCACACTGCCAGCGTTATAGGAGATGATCGTTCAGCGTTCCCTTATCTCTATCTGGATAGTCGCTCTACTCGTTTGCGTCTCGATCTCCCGGTCGCAGGTGCACGATTCAGTCCGTGTGGTGCGACCGGGTGTTGTCCACCGTGCGATTGTGGATCAACGCGGCCTGTGGCGTGTCAATGTCTTGGAGATCGATCTCCGCCAGCCTGACCTTCGCATCGAAAGTGCCCGGGCGTTTGACCGCTACCGGGGA
>CAYHRX010000359.1:0-4254 GCA_964359075.1 uncultured Chitinophagales bacterium | reverse complement strand
TCTTTTGTTAGGGCAATGTATTTTCCCTTGACATTCTTTTCTATACACGCCTTCGTGAACTCAACGAGGCAGGCGGGCGATTGCGGGAGTTTTCTTGCCCACTTCTTTTCAAAAAGAAGTGGGACAAAGAAGAACGAACGCGGATGATTTCTGTTCCAACAATCCCCTTTTCTTATTACATTGATGCGCCCCGTGGGCGCCAGCGAGCAGTTCAACCGGCCTTCTCTAACAAACATCAGAGCTAAGGATTCATTCGTATGCGTTCTCGATTCCTCATTGTAGCACTGGCAGCAGCCGTATCGTGCACTCAATCGCAGCAGCATACCATCACCATCCTCCACACCAACGACATGCACGCAGCTTTCATCCCGCATCAGGCCTTCTGGATCAAGTCGGATCCCAAGCCGATGGTCGGGGGCTTCAACGAGCTGATGTATATCGTCGATAGCATCAGGGCGGCAACCCCAACAACACTGCTGCTTGATGCCGGCGATGTCATGACGGGCAACCCTATCTCTGACATGGAGTACAAGGGAGCGCAGGGCGGAGCTCTCTTTGAGTTGATGAACCGGATCGGCTATGAGGCGTGGTGCATCGGCAACCATGACTTTGACATCTCACAGGACAACTTGCGGGCACTTACCCGCGTTGCAAAGTTCCCAATCCTCTCGGCAAATATTGTGAATACCGAAGGCGCCTTCCCCGTCAACAACGCGCCCTATGTCATTGTTGAACGCGGCAGTCTCAAGATCGGCATCATCGGACTTATGTCGCAGAACCTCTCCGGACTTGTGCTGCAGAGAAACCTCACCGGCATCAAGGTGCCCTCGCCCGTTGAAACAGCCCAACGGCTCGTCAACGAACTCGAGCCGAAGACTGATCTGATTATCGCGCTAACGCATCAGGGCGTTAATGAGGATTCAGAGCTGGCGACAAACGTCACTGGTCTTGATGTCATCGTCGGTGGACATTCACACACCAGACTCAAGCAGCCAAAGGTCGTCAACAATGTGGTGATCGTTCAGGCCGGGTCGGATTGTGAGAACCTTGGTGTGCTTGAGCTGACAGTGGAGAACAAGCAGGTCGTGAAGTATGATGGGAGACTTCTCCAGCTTTGGGCACGCGATGGGCGTACGACGCGCTTGAGTCCGTTCATTGATTCATTGAAGACGGAGATCGACAAAGCCTACGCCGAAGAGATTGCCACGTTGAAAGAAGATTGGAAGCGGGGGAACGGTGAAACCAATATCGGGAACTTCATCACCGGAGCAATGGCGGAGGCGGCAGGAGCTGAGATTGGGTTCACAAACACCCACGGCCTCCGGAAGGATGTTCCTGCTGGTCCGTTGACCAAGCGCGACTTGTATGAGGTGCTGCCGTTCAGGAATGTGCTGGCGACATGCCAGCTCAACGGCAACGACCTCCGCTCCATCATGATGTACTATCTGACGAAGAAACCCGCCATCCAGATCACAGGAGTTTCGTGTCAGTGGAGAAAGATCAAAGGAAGTGGTGTGGAGATTGTGAGTCTGGAAGTCAACGGCAAACCTGTTGATGACAGCAGGACGTACGTCTGTGCAACAAGTGATTTCTTTGTTGGTCAGTCACAGGGTTACATCGGCATGGAAATTGAGCGACCAATCTTCTTGCGTGAGACGGTGTTTGATGCCGTGGAAAAGGCGGTGAGGAAGGCAAAGGTCATCTCATCAAGAATCGAGAATCGGTTCCAGGAGGTTCAGTAACCGATGTTACGCAGCGGCTTATCATCAGCGGTCGTCATCATTTCCGAGCAGGCGTCATGTCGCTCCGATGGAGCTTTAGAAGTTATTTGTCCTTGTCGTTTCTATAAACATTTCGCCCCGCTGGGGCTGCAAATGCATCTCAACTCCGTAGGAGTGAAATGTTTGTAGAACTTATTCCTTCCCTGGAGAATCGAGCTCCAGTAGGAGCGGTCCCGCAAAGCGGGAGTCGTGCGTAACATCAGTCAGTAAGTACAAAGCCTTCACCTTAGAGACACAGAATGATCACAAAGGAGTCGGATGCCAATGAACCTCCCCATTCTCATCATTACCGGGCGGCCGGCTGCGGGCAAATCCGAGGTCATTGATTTTCTGAAAAAGGCAGAGCCCGCGGAACGGCTGACGAGATTCCACATTGCCGACTTCGAGGAGCTTGACGACTTCGTGTACGTGTGGGAGACATTTGAGATCGACGACATTCTCACCCGCCACGGCAAGCCCCGCATCTGGACTGATGAGAAGTACTGGTTCAAGGAGCATTTCATCTGGAACCTGTACATCGAGCGGATCAACCTGGAGTACCGGAAGAAGCTCGCCCGCAACCCGCACTATCACAACAACACAACAACGCTGATCGAGTTTGCGCGGGGTGGAGACAACGGTATCTACGAGGCGCTAGGCTGTCTGCATGAGGATGTTCTGTGGCGGGCATCGCTCATGTACATCAAGGTATCGTACGAGGAGTCTGTGCGGAAGAACCTTCGTCGTGCGCGGCCCGGTGAGGAGCACTCTATCCTCTACCATTCTCTTCCTGATGAGAAGATGGAGTTCTACTACAAGACCAACGATTGGGAGAAACTCGCTGCGCAGGATCCGAACTACATCGAGGTGAAGGGTTACAAGGTTCCGTACGCTGTGTTCGAGAACGAGCCAGAGAAGACGCTCGACCCGGCGCTCATCGGCCAGGAGCTGGAGCGCGCAACGAAGAAGCTGTGGGGAATGAAGCGATGAAAATGCAGGCCCGACTCGACGCGTCGGCCTGGCACAGTCTGCTTCTGACCCTACGCTTTTGGTGGAGGCACCTCAATCTCCTTCGACATGGCGAGCTCGCGGATGCGTTTCTGCTCCGCCCGCGAAAGAAATCCGACCGCAATCAGGATGAACACGAGCGAAACCCAGTCCTGCACCTTGGGGAACTTTCCCTGGAACGCGAAGAACGATACGAGAGTTGCTGCTGTCCCGGCCACAAGCGATGTCAGCCGGTTCACCAATCCGGCGAATGTGGCTGTCCTGCCCTTGAACATGAAAATGAAAACCGAGAAGAACGCTACGAGTCCGTAGGCAACGCCCGCCAGGATAGCCCACGGCCAGAACGGTCGGGGGTCCGCGAAGGAGTTGTGGAAAAGGAGGATTTGCGTCTCGACCGAGTCGAACCACCCAGGTGATTTGAAGAGAGCGTATCCCACGGTCACCATTGTGGCAGTGGCGGTAATCTGTTCGATCGCGAAGAAGCCGTTGTTGTCGAGCTTCACGCCCTTCGCCCTCGTGTTCTTGTAGTAGTTCATGATGTAGATACGGATCGAGTAGGCAATGATGTAGCTGCCGAGGATGCTGACTGCCGCCACCGAATGCACAAAGTCGAAGTCACCTGCCCCGACCCAGAACACGTTCACAGCGGCGGCGGTAAGAGCAAACACGACGGCAATGTTCTCCTCGGCATACACACGCTTGGTAAGAATCCCCTGCTTGATCTGCACGGCGTCCACAACCCTGCTGATGATAATAACGCTTGCCCGCATGATCACCATCGCCACCATAACCGAGATCGGCAGCAGGTACATTAATGTTGTTGTAGGGATGACTACCGCCGTGCATACGCCCGAGGGAATGATGTAGAGGATCTCCTGCGGGAACCGGAGCTTTCCCCAGACAACGAGCTTGTTCGACTTGATGCGATACCAACGGAGCACAAGCGCGACTGAGAGAGCGATGAAATTCCCTCCGATGGTACTGTACACCAGGTATTCGATCTCCTTCATTCCAGGATAGCCGAGCGACGGGCTGCCCGTAAAGTATTTCACGCTGACACCCGTGATGATATAGAAAACGAAATATCCCAGGCACAGTTGAATCAACCGGCCCGTGCTTCCTTCCGCGGTTTTCCACCAGGGTTGCTCAACATTCAGCGTTGCCATTCGTGACCCTTACGAGTATGTTGCGTGTGCTATGATGCCCATTGTGGTGCTTGTTGTCGGGGGCGGGTGATGGTGAGTGAAAGGAATCAGGGGAGTTTCAGAGCTTCAACAAGCACGCGTCCTTCGCGCCCTGCCGGAAATCCTATGCCGAGCAATGCGGACAACGTAGGCCCAATGTCTGCAGGGCTGGCTTCCGAGGCATACGTGCCAGTGCGTATCCCTTCCCCCATCAGGATAAGAGGAACGTGTGCGTCATGCTCGTATGGATTGCCATGTTCCGCTCCTTCTGGCCCGTCAGCGAGGCAAAAGAACGGTTTCAG
>CAYHRX010000358.1:0-4262 GCA_964359075.1 uncultured Chitinophagales bacterium | reverse complement strand
CTTTCGAACAAGATCACTCACTTCGACGGAGTTTGCATCTGACTGCTTCTGGACCAATACACCAATCGAGGTCCGGCCATTAATCCGGCTGATGGTCGAATACTCTTTCTGCCCATCTTCCACTTCAGCAATATCACGCAACCGGATGTCGCCGCCTTGCTTCGATTGCGCAACCACTAGGTCGCGAAGGGCGTCGAGGGAGCTGAACTTTCCGGCAACGCGCACGACGTACTGGTTTTCTCCCTGCTTCACATTACCCGTCGGGAAATCGAGATTGGATGCTTTGATTGCCTGGGTTACCTGTAGTACCGAGAGTCTGTACGATCGGAGTTTCTGGGCATCGATATTGACCTTGACCTCCCGTTCGTCGCCGCCCACAAGAGTAATCTGTCCGATGCCCTCCAGCTTTGCAAGTCGCGGTTGGATCCGGTCCTTGACAAGCTGATAAAACTGCGTTGACGATGTAGTGCCCGTGACACCCATGCGCAACACCGGAAGTTCATCGAGAGCGAACTTCGAAATGCGCGGTGACTTCACGCCTTCAGGAAGCTGCGCCAGCACTTCGTTCACCTTTCGCTGCACATCCTGGAGCGATGTGTTGATATCGGCAGTCAGCGTGAATTCCATCGACACAATTGAGACGCCTTCCATCGATGTGCCGTAGACTGTATTGATCTTGTCGATGCCGGAGACCGCATCCTCGACAAGTTTTGTAACCGCCGTCTCAACCTCCTGAGGAGACGCACCTGGATACACGGTAACGACCGTAACCCATGGTATCGACATCTTGGGCAGGAGCTCGTATTGCAGCTGCTGGAAGCTGAAGATTCCAAGTACCGTCAGCACAGCAAAGATTACGACAATAAGCGTCGGTCTCTTGATTGAAAGTTCAGTAATCGTCATGATAATTCTCCGTCAGTTTTCCTGTCTCTACTTGATGACATCCACGGTGACGCTATCTTTGAGGTTGTTCTGTCCGTTGACGACAACCATCTCGCCCTCCTGCAAACCACCGAGCACGGCAACATTAGTGCCCACCTCTTCGCCCACCACGATGTTGCGGAGCCTTGCGACGTTGTTCTCAACAACAAAGACCTGGGGATTCTTCAAGCTACCCACCAGAGCCTGACGTGGAACCGCCAGCATGTCTCTCTTCCCGATAGACGTGAATGCAACGCGCCCGAACACGCCGGACTTCAACGGATGTTCCTTGTTGTTGTTGACAAGAATGATCTCCACCGGATATGTATGCGATTCGTCCGCCTTTGCGCTGATGGACTGGATCGTGCCGCCGAACTTCGCTCCCGGATACACATCCGTCGTCACCTCAACCGGGTTACCCACCTTGAGCTTGAACGCATCGCGCTCGGCAACGTTGAGTTTCACCTTCAAGCGTGAGATATCCACAACGTTCGCCACGACATTGTTGTTCTGCACTTGCGTGCCGACATCAACCGGACGGCCGGTGACGACGCCGGAAATCGGCGTAGTGATCTTCGTGTCCCTTAACTGCCTCCTGGCAACAATGTACTGTGCCTCAGCCACCTTGAAGTTCTGCCACGCTGCTTCCTTCTGCCACTGGGAGACAGCATTCTCCTCTTCGAGTGACTGGTAACGCTCAAGGTCCCGCTTCGCACGTTGGTAGTTCACCTCGGCAGTGGCGTACGCCGCTGACTTCAGCTCATCATCAATCTGGATAAGGACGGAGCCGGCTGGCTTGTAGTCGCCGATCTTTGCAGACACTCCCGTGACACGCCCGGAGGTTTCAGAGACGATCGCAACATCATTGTTAGCGGTAATCGTGCCTACGAGCGAGAGACTCTCGCTCAGTTGCTGCCTGTCGGCTTTCACAACGGACACTGGGAACGCGCTGATGATGCCGTTGCGCGAGCTTGCCTGCATTCTTGCCTTGTTGTAGAACAGGATCGCAACGATCGCCGCAAGGATCACTACTCCTATGCTGACTAGCTTGGTCTTCTTCTTCATGACTACTCCTTCATTCAATAAGGTGGGTGATTCGTTTTCATGTTCTGGGGTGCTACCCGCCGATGGCCTTTTCTATCCGGGCCTGCGATATCTCATAGTCAACAAGCGCATTGGTCTGGCTGGTCTTGGCTTGCAGCAACGCAACCTCTGCGTCAAGCATTTCGGATGTGGAGACCAGTCCTGCATTGAAACGCTTGTTGGTGACACGGTAGTTCTCTTCGGCTTGCTTTACGCCCTGATCAGCCACCGTAATGCGTTCTTTGGCCTGCTGCACATTGAGATACGACTGCGTGAGCTCCAGTGTAATACCGTCCTGGATTTGGCCAACGGCATCACGTGCCTGCGCCAGTTGCGCCTGTGCCTGGTCGGTCTGGTGGAGCGTTGTTCCCCAGTTCCAGATGTCGAGCGAGACACCGACACTCACATCCCAGGTGTCTTTAAAGATGTCTTGAGTCGGGAAGAGCCTCTGGTTCGGCCGGGAGTAGTAGTAGTTGCCCGAGAGATAGATTTGAGGGAACCACCCGGATTTCGCCGCCGTCACGCCAGCCTCTCCAGCTTTCACGCGTGAATCCATCGCCTTGAGTTCAGGACGCCTCTCCATCGCCTGCTCAATGAGTTTGTTCAGGTCGCCATAGTCCTTCGGCTGGTGCACGACTTTTGATTCGAGATCGATTTCGATCGTCAACGGAATGCCGATGGTGTTATTGAGTGCAATCATCGCGAGCCGGACGCCGTTGCTCGCGTCGATCTGCTTGAGCTGTGCGTCAGAGAGCTGCACTTGAACCTTGAGTACATCGTTGTTCGTTGTCATCCCCTGTACCATCAGGTTCTGGACATCCTTCAGGTGCGCTCTTACCTGCTCAACATTCTCGTCGATCACCTTTTTGATCTGGATCGCCTTGTAGAGCGACCAGTACGCAACTCTGACGTTGTAGATGAGATCCGACCTGTCTTTTGAGTACTCAAAGTTCTGGGCCTCTGCTGAGTAATCGGCCGCCGCCGAAAGAGCATCCATCCTGAAGCCCGTGAACAACGGCTGCGTGAACGAGAGCTTCAGGTTGTAGTTGTTCAGCACCGCGGGCGACACGTTGATTGGTGTCGTGAGGATTGGGGGAAACGGACCAATGTTGAACGGCGGCACATCACTCAGACGAGTGTAGGCACCACCGAACTTTAGCGACGGCAGTCTTGAAGCGTTGGTCTCTCCTGCCTTCGCATCGGCGTACTCCACCTTCATCAGCGAAGAGTGCAACGCCTTGCTGTTTTCAAGTCCAAGCTGGATTGCTTTCTCAACTGTCAGCGGCAACTTCGACTGCGCCGTTGCCGATATTGCAGTAACCATCAACACGAAAATCGCCTTCTTCATAACTGTTTCTCGCTTGCTGTTGTGGGACGTGTGGTTCAAACTACATACTCAGGGTACTTCTCTTTCGCTTCCTCCGTCATCAGCGCCTCAAGAAGGAGCGAGTTCGTCAATCGAAGAGTGGCCTCGAGATCAACACCCATTTTCTCCTTCCAGTAATTGTCTTCGCGATCCATTTGTCTCATCAGACTGTTGGAGTTGGACCAGAGCATTACGGCAATCTGCATCGGGTCAAGATTCTTCTGGACCACACCTTCGCTGATTCCTCGCTGAATAAGGTCCACGATCAACTTCCATATCCTCCCGTTGTCGGTTGTGCAGAGTTCCATCATCTCTTCGGACACCTGTCGGTGGATTTGTGGATTCTCGAAGAAGTGGAACATGCGGAAGTAGTTTCGGTGTTGCTTGAAGAAATCGTAGTAGGCCTCTCCGAGATTTGCGATCAATCTCATCGTCGGTTCGCCAGTCGAGACCACCCTCTGGAACATCTGGTATAATATTTCCGAACCTCTCAGCAGTACCGCCAGGTAAAGATCCTCCTTGCTCTTGTAGTACAGATAAAGTGTGCTCTTCCCAAGTTCAGCCTTCTCAGCTATCTCGTCCATGGTAGCCAGTTGAAGCCCCTTCTCAAAGAACACCGTCTCCGCAGCAGTAATGATCTCTTCCCGCCGTTGCTCTTTCTCTCGCTCTTTTCGTTCGGTTATGCCCATGTTGACTCCTGTTCGTTAGATGACTGATGGTCAGTTAATGGGCTGCAATGTAATACTACCAGACGTCAATGTCAAGACTTGTTTTCACAGATTGAATTATAACTCAGCTACCGACTACGGGTCAGTGTACGGAAGGCCTAGAGAAAGGTTACAGCCATGCCGAAGATATTTCTGAGAATAGATTTGCGGCCTAGCTATCGGTA
>CAYHRX010000357.1:0-4271 GCA_964359075.1 uncultured Chitinophagales bacterium | reverse complement strand
ACCTCGTTGAAGTACTAAAGAGAATAGGCAAGACACTTGAAGAAAAAGGCGCGGACGCGCTACACGCTGATGATCTCAAGCGGGCAGCAATGGAGCGGGTCTTTGGATTCGAGATTCTTCCAGCCCCATTTGTTGTCGCACACCTCCAGCTTGGCTTGCTGCTGCAAAACCTGGGCGCTCCCTTCTCTGAGACTGATAGCGAACGCGCCGGTGTATTCCTCACTAACGCACTGACAGGGTGGGAACCGCCCAGAGAACCCAAGACACATCTGGGTTTTCCCGAGATGGAGCAAGAGCGAGACGCTGCAGAAGAGGTGAAGCGAGAGAAACCCATCCTTGTTATTCTTGGCAACCCGCCGTACAACGCGTTCGCCGGCGTGAGTCCTGTGGAAGAACAGGGCTTGGTCGAACCTTACAAAGAAGGATTGATCTCTGAATGGGGCATCAAGAAGTTCAACCTCGATGACCTATACATTCGTTTCTTCCGACTTGCTGAGCGAAGGATTGCAGAAAAGACTGGCCAGGGCGTCGTCGCGTTCATCTCGAACTTCTCTTATCTGAGCGACCCATCGTTCGTTGTCATGCGTAAGAGGTTCCTTGCGGAGTTCGACGCGCTGTGGTTTGATTGCATGAATGGCGATAGCCGCGAGACCGGAAAACTGACTCCTGAGGGAAAGCCAGATCCAAGCGTCTTTTCAACGGAGTACAATCGGGAGGGGATCAGAGTAGGAACAGCAATAGGCCTCCTGGTTCGAGACACCGAACGAAGGAAGAAGCCAATCGTCCGTTTCCGACAGTTCTGGGGTGTGAACAAGAGAGCCGACCTTCTGGAGAGTCTGGCAAGGAAAAGATTCAACGGCCAATATGAGACAATGGAGCCAGCGACCGACAACCGATTCTCCTTCACAGCATCGGCAGTTCTGTCGGACTACGTGAGATGGCCGAGGATCGTTGAGCTTTCAGCAATTCCACCGAGCAATGGACTGATGGAGAAACGCGGTGGTGCACTGATGGCCTATGACCGAGATGACCTTGAAAAGCGGATGCAGGCGTACTTCAATGAGAAGCTGGATTGGGATGAGTACAAAGCATTGGGATATGGACTCACCCAAAAGCAAGCAGGCTTTGACCCAAAAGCAGCGAGAAAGAAGGTAATTGCGAGCGAAAAGTTTGATCTGAACCGAATCGTTCGTTATGCTCTCCGCCCATTTGATTCTCGGTGGGCCTACTACACGTCCGTAAATCCTGTTTGGAATAGACCTCGCCCCACGCTGTGGGCCCAGTGCTGGAAGGGAAATAGATTCTTGTTGACACGTTTCAGGGCGGCAAAAGACCCTGAGGGACCTCCGTTTTACTGCACAACAAATCTCTCAGACGATCATTTCCTATCACCAGATGCAGTTGCAGTTCCTTTCTACACCAGACCGAGCTTGCAGCGAGGTTCAACGAACATCCTAAACCAGATATTGGTCTTTGAAGAATCGGCTCAATACCAAGCCGGTCCAACAGCAAATCTGTCGCAAGGCGCAAGAGCTTACCTGGTGGATCTCAAACTTCCTAATCCCGACCGAGATAATGCATCTGCAGAACTTATCTGGATGCACGCACTCGCAATCGGCTACTCTCCCCTCTATCTCAAGGAGAACGCAGACGGGGTTCGTCAGGATTGGCCGCGCATTCCTCTTCCTAACTCAAGGAAACTCCTTCTCGCGTCCGTTGAACTTGGAAAGAGTGTCGCTGCGCTGCTTGACACTGAGAGCAACGTTGGAGGTGTAACGAGTGGCACCATCAGGTCGGAATTGAAGTCACTCGCCATTGTCTCCCGTGTTGGCGGCGGCAGATTGAACCCCGATGCCGGCGACCTCGCGGTCACAGTCGGTTGGGGCCATGGAGGGAAAGATGGCGTGACAATGCCGGGCAAGGGAAAACTCGTACAGCGCGGATACACCAAAGAGGAAGAGCAACTCATCGACCAAGGCATCAAAGGACTCCGGGTCTCAAAGAAGGAAGCCTACACCCGTTTAGGTGAAACAACCTATGACGTGTATCTCAACGACAGGGCATATTGGAAGAACATCCCTGTCAACGTGTGGGAGTACACCATAGGCGGCTACCAGGTCATCAAGAAGTGGCTCAGCTACCGCGAACGAGAATTGCTGAAGCGGCCCCTCACGAACGATGAAGCACGTGAAGTAATGAACATGGCACGACGCATTCCGGCTATACTGCTCCTTGAGCCAAAGCTGGATGAGAACTACATGGCAGTCAAGAATGCAACGTATGTCTGGCCGACAAATGAATCCTAACAACCTCACAAGGAATCCGATGCACAAACTAATGCTTCTGTTGCCGACTTGCTTACTCCTTACAACGCTTGTATCGTCCTGTGGCAAGAAAGGTGAAAAACCAACGAGCAAAACCATCGGCGTTACCCTCCTCACCCGCGCCCATCTTTTCTATAGAGACCTCGAAGAGGGGCTGCGCGACGAAGCCGCCGCGAACAGGTATGAGGTAATCGTCACTGCGGCTGACTTCGATCTCGGTAAGCAGACCTCGCAGATTGAGGACTTCATCGCACGCAAGGTGGATGCGATCGTGGTGTGTCCGGTTGACTCCCGCGGTATCGGGGCCGGAATCAGGAAGGCCAACGAGGCAACGATCCCCGTGTTCACCGCCGACATCGCCGCACAGGAAGGGGACGTGGTGAGCTGATTGCACTGACAACGCAACGACAAAAAGGATCTCTTCCCCATTCATCTTCGTTTGTGAGTCTTGAGCCATCAAGTCTGGTTCTCTCGACTGTGAAGAAGGCCGAGGACTCGAACGCGTGGATCGTGCAGTGGTATGATGCAACTGGAGATGGCGCAACGGCTCGACTGAAACTTAACCGGAATCCAAAGAGGGTGGTGAAATCCAACTTCCTGGAAGACGACGGCGACCAGATTCCGTTCTCAGGGAACAGCGTTCTGGTCCCGACGAGGAAAAACGGTATTGTGACTTTGAAGGTGTCCTTCTGAATGGTGGAGCGCAAATGAAGCGGGCTCTCTCAGTTCTCAACTACGTCGCACTCCTCCTGCTTGCGGCCTCGATGCTGGTGCCGTTCCTGTGGATGCTCAGCACCTCGCTGATGGGCGAGCTTGAGGTATACCAGTTCCCACCGAAGTTCGTGCCTTCTGAGTTAAGATGGTCGAACTTCGCAGAGGCAATGACGCTGCAACCGTTCTGGCGGTTCTTCCTGAATACGGCGGTCGTTGCGGGAGCCTCGGTGATCGGCCAGCTTCTGTTCTGCTCGATGGCGGCGTACGCATTTGCACGGATGCAATTCCGGTGGCGCGACAAGTTGTTCGGCATCTATCTGGCAACAATGATGATACCGGCGATTATCACCATCATACCGGCTTTTCTCATCATCAACATCTTTGGATGGGTGAACACGTATTGGGCGCTATTCAGTCCAACACTCTCAAGTGTGTGGGGGATATTCCTGCTCAGACAGTTCTTCCAAACGATCCCGAAGGACCTGGAGGATGCGGCGCGAGTTGACGGGGCATCGGACTTTACGATCTTCTGGCGGGTTGTCCTGCCGCTTTCCAAACCCGCGCTGGCAACGCTTGCGATCTTTGCATTCATGGGAAGTTGGAAGGATTTCCTCTGGCCTCTCATCGTCACCAACCGCACGGATATGCGAACTGTTGAAGTTGGCATCGCCGGCTTCAATAGTATGTATGTTACCGACTGGCCACACCAGATGGCTGCCGCCGTGGTCGTCATGCTGCCGATTGTGGTTGTTTTCTTCATTGCCCAGAAGTATTTTGTACGGGGGATAATATTGACGGGGATGAAAGGGTAATCGAAAATCAAAAGTCAAATATATGCTTTCACGTTGAAACTGATTGAGTTGATTGATAGACTTCCTCATGACAACGTCGGACGAAGGCTCGGTGATCAATTGATACGTAGCGGTACGAGCATCATCGCCAACTATGTTGAAGCCAAGGCAGCAAGCAGCCGAAGGGACTTCATCAATTATTTCACCATTGCACTGAAATCAGCCAACGAGAGTAAGCTGTGGATTTCCCTCCTGAAGGATTCCGGAAGACTCAAAGGGATCGAGTCCGAATGGATCGCCAAAGAACTCGAAGAGATCTCAAACATACTTGCAGCCAGCATCATAACACTCAAGGCCAAGAAACCGTGATAACCGTGCTAAAGCCCTTTTTGATTCTTGATCTTTCATATTTCATCTTCCAAGGTTTGACATGAAACGCCTC
>CAYHRX010000356.1:0-4271 GCA_964359075.1 uncultured Chitinophagales bacterium | reverse complement strand
CTGGACTGTGTGCTTCACAAGCAGGGACAATAAACAGATCAACAGACGGCGGTGCAACATGGGTGCTAGGACCGGCTTCAATTCCCTACCCAGTGTTGGGGGTGTGGGGAAGACCCGGCAGCCCAGAGTTCTGGGCTATCGCGGGTACCAACGTCTACTACTCTTCAAACTCAGGGACATCATGGAGCACTTTGCCTCGTTATGGTTACGTTGGTACGCGACAGATGAATCACATCTCCATGGAAACTTCATTATTGAGGCCAAGCGGGTGGGTGGTAGGTGACAATGGCGCAATCGTTCGCTTTGCTACCGTGGTTCAGGATGTGGATGGGGAATCGGAAATGAGACCGAAGAGATTCGAGCTGCAACAGAACTACCCCAACCCGTTCAATCCTACAACCGAGATAGAATACTCCCTCCCCTCAGTGAGTTCTAACCAAGCCAAGGGGAGGGACGGGGTGGGGTCGCATGTGACATTAAAAGTCTACGACTTGTTGGGCCGTGAGGTGGCAACGCTGGTGAATGAAGAGAAGCCGCTAGGCACATACACGGCTACGTTCGAAGCAAGCAATCTTGCCAGCGGTGTGTACTTCTACCGTCTGTCCGTCCCGACGAGTCGGGACGGGCAAGCCGGTTCGTTCATCGATGTCAAGAAGCTCATTCTACTAAAGTAGCCCGTAGATGCGACTAACATCTCACATGGAGTTCGGAATGCATGCCAAGACCACCCTCTCCCTTCTGATAACTCTCTATGCTTTTCCTTTGAAGACACAGGCGCAGAGTTGGGTAAACGTCAGTGGATACTTCCGGCAAGAAGTTCAATCAATGGGCTTTAGCCCTACCGGCTCTTTCTTTGTTGGGGGGACTCGGGATTCGCTATTCCGATCAGATGATCAGGCAGAAACGTATCTGCTGGTTCAAGTAACGGCTCCTTCAGCATTTGTGAGTGCATCTGCACTCACCTTTAATCCAAGTGGGACGGTGTACGTGGCGTGGGGAAACCAGGGCGTGTACATCTCAACGAACAACGGCGCAACCTGGACGGGAGGGAGGAATGGCCTTCCTTTATCTCGCAATGTTCGCTGCCTCGCTGCGGGAGCTTCTGGAACTCTTTTCGCGGGTATGACCGATGCAATCTTTCGTTCGCTTAACAATGGGGGACAATGGAGTCCGAATATTTTCCTAAGTGGACGCGACGTGAACTCACTCCTCCCAAGAACAGTAGGTGTTGTTCTGGCCGGAACTTCTGCAGGCGTGCATAAAACCACAAACGATGGCATCACCTGGTCCATTCCCGACAGTTCATTCATCACCAAGCGTGTCTACATGCTTGCATCTACCGGTCCCGCTTCGGTATATGCAGCCACAGATAGTGGTCTGTACCGCTCCACAAACGATGGAGCAAACTGGACAAGGATCTTTGTCCGTCCGGAGTGCCGAGCTGTTGCACTGAATTCAGGTGGCCATATCTTTGTCGTAACGACGGATTCAGTTTCAGTTTCCACGCTCTATCGTTCCGTTGACTCAGGAACAAACTGGACGCTCCTCAACATTTTCCCAGAGACGATAACAGATAAGTGTCTTGCAACAGATTCCCTTGACTGCATAGTCGCTGGCACCGCAGGGGGAATTTACCGGTCGACCGACAGCGGTACTCTCTGGCAAAGAATGGGTGAAGCTCTAAACACGGCCAGTGTTGCAGCCATGTCTATCACACCAAGTGACTATGTCTACGCGTGCATTCCGAACTTTGGAGTGGCACGCTCTGAAAGCGCAAGGCTCTGGTGGCGAACAGCCAGTGGACTCACGACGCGGGATGTTCGCTCCGCTGCGGTCCGAGGGCACTATACGGTCCTTGTCGGGACAACTGTCGGCATGTTTCGGTCCACAAACGCAGGCGTTTCGTTGACTCCCTCCAACTCTGGACTTACCAACCTCGATGTCCGGACAATTCTCATGCTGCCAGCAGCGAGTTTCGCTGGTACTGGAGGCGGTATGTTCAGATCGTCCGACGGTGGACAGACGTGGACACAGATCAATCTTGGACTCACATTCACAGACATGTCCTCTCTGTGTGTCACCCAACAGGCTACCTTGTTGGCTGGGACGCGCGGGGGTGGGATATTCAGGAGCACAAGCAATGGTGACACATGGACTCCGAGCAGTTCTGGACTGAGTTCACCCTACATTCAGAGCATTGCCAGCTATGGGGGGATCAGCTTTGTTGGTACACTCTCCGGTGGAGTGTTCCGATCAACTGACGATGGCACTTCGTGGTCGCCCGTTAATACCGGCCTGACGAGCCTTGACGCAAGGTCTCTTGTACTCAACTCAATCAATATCGCGTTTGCGGGAACTGGCGCAGGAGTATTCCAATCCACCAATCTTGGTACAACATGGACACCAATGAACACAGGACTTACGAATACGGACATCCGTTGTCTCGTGATGAACGATGCCGAGTATCTCTATGCCGGCACAAATGGAGGAGGAATCTTCAGAACGTTCTTGTCTACATATCCTCCACCCTATCTCCAATGGGATTGGATGAACGTTGGCTCGATGCAGAGCTGGTATTTACCACTGGGCATGGAAATGGAAGAGGGGCGAACTTTCGAACAACAAGACGGCCTCCAGTGGCCTGGGATCTACAGATACCAGGACATGGAAGCGGCAAAGGGACTTTGGATCGGGACGACGCACTACACCGATTTGGCCGGGAGAACCTTCCCACGCAAGGTTGTTCATGTAGGCCCACGGGTCCCTGGAACCGGCGAGTTCTTTCCAATAAGATTCGAGAGCACGAATAAGTTTCTCCCGACCCAGGTACTCGTTCAGGGCGTTCCTTCCTACAGCAAGCAACCTCGTGTTGATCGTCTCGACTCAACAATGAAGTGGGACAGAATGATCGAAAACGTCGTCAACACTTCTGTTGGAATCACGATGACAAGACGAATCTTTCAGTTCAGTCATCCCCTGCATGACAACTACATTGTGTATGACTATGAGTTCAAAAACACCGGTAACGTGGATAGCGACCCGTTCATCGAGATGTACGGCCAAGCGCTGGATTCTGTTTGTTTCTTTTTCCAACACCGGTACGCAATCTGCAAAGACACGAGATACGTCATCGGGAACGCCACTGGCTGGGGAATCAACACAATGCTGGATACTCGTGGCGACGGTGTGCGACCTGACCCGCCCAGCGAGAATTTCCGTGCCCAGTATGCCTGGCATGGGCGTTATCCTCCTTTCATAGCCTACGATAACATCGGCGGTCCCATCTGGATTCCACCGAGCGGGGGAGATCCCGCGGACACAGTTGGCCGACTTGGAGCGGCACAGTTCATCGGCGTCGTCACCCTACATGCCGAACGATCACCGCAAGATACGACCGACAATCCTCACCAGCCCGCAACGACAACGTATGTCGGTTCTGACGACCCACTTAATTCCCAGAACAATCAAACGGATACTGCAAGGATGGCTCTGGAATATGCATGGATGATAAGTGGTCACCGTTCACCGAGGCACGCTGACTTGGTTGGAAATGGAGACCCCGCATTGGGAACTTCCGGTGGCTTCAGTGCTGCAAATGGATATGGGCCATATCACCTGGAGTTCGGTGAGAAAGTTCACATCGTCATCGCAGAGGCTGCCTCAGGCCTCAGTCGCGAGAGGGCAATCTCAATTGGGAGAAGATACAAACAGGGCGTGATCAATGCTCAACAGAAGAATGACTCCGTATACACCGGAAGGGATTCTCTGTTCCAGACTTTCCGAAGGGCAATAGCAAACTACCAGAGCGCATATAGCATAGCTACCTCTCCTTTGCCTCCACGGATATTTCAGGTGTCTGGTGGAGATTCGTGCATCGTCATTTCGTGGGATGTGTACAACCTGGCCGGTCCAGCTATTCGAGGCTTCCGTGTGTACAGGGCATCGAACAAGTACGATGGTGATTACGGACTTGTGCGTGAAGTTGGGGCAGGCTCAAGAGGTTTCCGCGATAGCTCAACGGTCCGCAACGTGAGATACTTTTACTACATCGTTTCCGTAGGAGATTCGGTCACAAGCAACCGGTACTACACTCAGACATATGATCCGGTATATGTGAACGGTTCGACGAATACAATGGAAGAGAATTCTTCGCCGCTCACTTACGAACTGAGCCAGAACTATCCCAACCCCTTCAACCCGAGCACGACCATAGTTTACTGAGGCTGTCCAAAAAGTTCTTTCCTGGCCGCCATGGGTGTTGGGAGACCTCC
>CAYHRX010000355.1:0-4274 GCA_964359075.1 uncultured Chitinophagales bacterium | reverse complement strand
CAATTTGGAGATGCTCTCGAATTGAACCGTGTCAACGCTCGATAGTTGCTCGCCCAGGACTTCATCATTCAACACTTCTGTAACCCAATAAGCAAAGTCATTGGGAGGTTCAGGGGAGAGATAATGGTGCTGCTGGAGAAACCTGTGGGTGTGGTAGTAGATGCTCGACTCAGGGACACTCCTGATCCCTTCCAACAGGCCAGGGACATTTCTTGCTTTTTGCCCCAAGAGAAGAGTTTGATCCAGCTTGGTATAGAAGTGAAAGGTGGTCATGGCTTGGTTCCTCCTTTCATACGCCATCCTTCGACTACGTCCTCGGATACGGTGGTGGGACCCGGCCTGTGAATATACACCGTGCGGGTTGGATAGGCAAAATCGATCCGTTCTCGTTCGAACCGACGATAGATTTCTAAATTGACCGCCTGCTGAACATCCATATACGTGTTGTAGTCCAGGCTCAAAACGTAGTAGCCGTTTCACCCGTTGTCACGAGACTCCTCTGCGCTTCTTCTCCCTCTCTTTTCGCAGCAACTTGGAAAACAGGTATACTAATGTGATGACTATATATGACCATACAAGGATCATCAATACGAGTGCGGAAGTGCTCATAGATTATCCTTCCTTCTGTAATTGTGATTCGCGGACATTGTCTGGTACAGCAAATCCAAGGACCATCGGCTTCACGAGGCGCTCGAAGTCTTCAAACCTCATCCGGACCGATTCTGAATATGTGCACGCGTTGAAGACAATTTCCTCGTCCTCTGCAAGCGACTTATCTGCGATGACAGGCAGTCCATACAGGTTCCCGAAAGGAGGCATTGCCCCAACCTCGCAATTCGGGAAGAGCATCTCAAGCTCTTCTTCAGACACAAAGTGAATGCTGTGGGTCTCAAGTGCGCGTCTGAGCAGACGTTGGTCGATACGATAATCAGCGCGAAGAACTGCCAGCCACTTCTGCTTGCCGGCCTGTACCACGAGCGTCTTCGCCATGTCTCGGTCAGGGACGTGTGTTGCCATGGCGACATCATGTGCCGAAAACGCCGGCATGTGACTGTGCACCTGATACTCAACATGATTGTTGTTGAGGTATCTCAAAAGCTCACTAACTTTTGCCATGTGGACTGCCTCCTTTGTTGTTTTTGCGGACAGACATGACCTCGGTACATCCTTGTGAATGTAATAGGCCGAGTCAGGAATTTTTCACGGACAGATCATCCACTTCCAAACGAATATCAAGGCCTTTTCTATTCGTGGCGTTTTTCCATTGTTGAACGAACCATTTCACATCAAGCCCGTTTTTCTCCGCTGTAGCCCTGAGCCATTCAGCCTCAAACGCGGGGACTTCCTTATCGGAGAATGCCAAAGTCAGACCGTCTTTGATAAATCTCATAGCCAATTCATCGGTCGAGAATTCAGGAGGCGTGTCCAGGATGTAGTCGTTTTCAAGAATTTCACGAATGGCGTTGTCACAGAATTCTCTTTCAAACCCAAGCGTCTTGCCGATTCGTTTCATCAGTTCGGTCTCCGCTTCAGTGATCTTGTGGTCCTTCCTGCTCAGCAAGAGCAGTCCCCGAAAGTACTCGCCTGCATCCATGAGCGGGATTTTCATGACTGTGTTCCTTTCCGCCTAAAACAACCCGATCGCTTTCAACACAATGACAAGAACACTGCCGACTATTACTCCTACGACCGCGACAAACTGCCAGGGGAATCCCATAATCTCGAACTCATGGGATGGCGGCTCAATAGTTGAATGGGCCTTTGTGTTGTCAACGTGTGTTACTTCCTTCTGAGAAGATCGATGACTACTGCCTGCAGTGGCATTTGTCGCATTGACAGCCTGAAAGTCCTTTTTGTGCTGAGCCTCGGAATCATGAGCCGGTTTACTCTGAATATGTGCCATAGTCAAAACCCTCCTTGAGGATACGGAATGAATTCGTTGACGCCCCGTTGTCTTTTCCCCACATAATGGTCAAAAAATGCACCTCCACATTCGACTGATAGCAGGGTGAGCGTCACGTTCTTAGAGAACGTTTGCTATTCGGAAAGTTCGATGCCGAAGTGGTACAACAGCACTGCTTCAGCCGGAACTTCCTCGGTAGAAGAATGGAGATAAATCTGGAGAGCTTAGGCTACGGGAGGAGCCCGATCACCGACAGAAGAGAAGTAGAGGGAAAGATATGAAACGCTGTGTGTGTATCGAGGAATAAGGGAATGTTGGTGGACATCAGATGGAAACTCGACGGTGCATGCGGTCTCAGTAGGGATCGAAAACGTCTTGACTAGCGGGATGTGACGCCGTTGTGTCCAGAAGACCTTGGGTTTCTCTTTGGTGCTCGCAGTAGCAGAAGCGATCGCCTGCGGTCCTGATGAGATCGCCGGCAAGTTCATAGTACCAAGCAGGCCCGCGAGCGAGACAACAAGATACACGCAGGAGAACAGGCTAAGCGATATGTAGCGTATCATTCGGAGCATTGAAGAAAATCCTGACTGGCCGCTGGATTCAATATACGATCTTTTTGTGAAAACACAAGCCAACGAGTGGCCTGCTCTGATCCTAACGGACGTTCAGGGCGTTAACGAGCCAAAGGCTTAGGTTGGGTACATACGTTATCACTATGAGTGCAACGACAAGGATGGCAATATACGGGAGCGTTGCCCTCACCACCGTGAATACAGGCTTCTCAAACCGGATGCTTGAGATGAACAGGTTCAGTCCAACAGGAGGAGTGAGATATCCGATCTCGAGATTGGTCAGGAAGATGATGCCGAGATGCACGGGATTGATCTGGTATGCATTGGCGATTGGAATGATAAGCGGGACGACGACGATGATTGCCGAGAAGATGTCCATCATCATCCCGACGATAATGAGGAACAGATTCAGGACGACAAGGAACATCGTCGGGCTGGAGATGAAGGTCTTGGTGAACTCGAACAGCTTCATCGGCACCTCCTGGTCGACGAGGTAGTTCGTCAGTCCCATTGCCGTGCAGATGATCATGATAATGGCGCCGACGAGCAGCATGCTGTCCTTCATGACTCTCGGAATGTCTTTGAACAGGTTGAGGTCTTTGTAGACGAAGACTTCGATGATGAGCACGTAGAATGCGGTGACCGCAGCAGCTTCCGTTGCCGTAAAGACACCGCCATAGATTCCTCCGATGATAACAATCGGTAGCGGAATTTCCCATGCTGCAGCTTTGATTGCAGCGCGAGCATTCGACCATGTGAACGGGGTCTTGGGGATGTTCATCCTCTTCCCCTGCCGTATCCCATACGCCGAAAGGATGACGACAAGGAGGATGCCGGGAACAATGCCCGCCGCAAAGAGCTTGTCGATGCTGATGTTGCTGACGAGGGCGTAGAGGATGAGCGGCAAACTGGGAGGGAAGAGCAGGCCCAGACTTCCGGATGTGGTGATAAGACCGAGTGAGAAACGCTCCGGATATTGTTCCTTGAGCAGGATCGGGTAGAGCAATCCGCCGAGAGCAACGATGGTGACACCCGATGCGCCTGTGAATGCTGTGAATAGTGCGCACGTCACCAGTGCCACAACGGACAGGCCACCTGGAATGGTTCCGAAGAATGCACGTGCAAGGTTGACCAGGCGTGTGGGTGCGCCGCTCTCTGCGAGAATGTAGCCGGCGAAAGTGAATAATGGAATGGCTACGAGCGTCGGGTTGCTGCCGATACGGTACAACTCAACGATCACTGCCGAGGGGCTGATCCCTTCGCCCGCGAATGCCAGCATCGCAATCGAACCGATGATCGCGAACAAGGGCGCGCCCAGGAACGCAAGCAGAGCAAGTCCCAACCCGATAAGGATCGTCTGCATCTACTTTGGAGCCCCCGATTGCTTGCCCAAAGCGGCTACGGCGTTCTCGATCACCTTGATGAAGAAGTGAAACGCGATGAGGTAATATCCTGCGGGGATGATGAGCAGGGCAACCCACGTCGGAATGGAGAGCACGAGGTCTCCGCCATGCATTTGTTCGTCAACCACATACTCCCACGCGGCGCTGCCGAGGTAGTAGCAGGCAACCACAGCAAAGGCGCTGGTGAAGATCATGACGACATGCTTCTTGCGGGCCGAGAGGAATTTTGTGAGTGCGTCGATGCTGATGTGCCGCTCATCGCTTGTTGCCAGCGCCGCTCCCACGAACCCCGCCCACAGGACAAGGTGACGCACAATCGTATCAGCCCACACCAGTCCGGTGCCGAACACATTCCTCAACACCACCTGGGCGAAGGCGAGCAGCACCATGCTGCCG
>CAYHRX010000354.1:0-4296 GCA_964359075.1 uncultured Chitinophagales bacterium | reverse complement strand
ACGCAATAATGCCCATGTACGGCTTCGGCGTGCCGGCCAGCGTCTCCAGCAACATCAGGAAGAGAATGAGGCCGAAGCTCACGGCAGCAATTGCAGCGCCAACCAGTGTGACAGGATTATAGAAAGAAGTTGGGAAAAACCGTCTCATGTGGATTCTCTAAAGAGTCTATGATTCACTGCTACCTGTATGCAAACAACATCGCATAAATAATCCACACCACAATACTGAAACCAATGCCAAGCGCCGTCCATCCAAACACCCGCACAGCCCGAATAACAATGGAGGGATATGGTTCAACCAAGTGCTTTTCAAGCTGCCCGCTCTTCACAAGTGCCTCATACTCCGCAGGTTTGTCAAGCTCGAGTTCTTCAAGGTCCATCCTGCCTGTGAACACGACAATATCCATCGGAAACTTCTCGGGACGCAGGTGCGTGTTGAAGAAGTGCACCGTAAAGATGAAACCAACGGCAAGTAATGCCTCATCGCTGTGGATGATTGTCGCAACGTTGAGGAACGACCCGGGAATGAACAGTGTAAAGAACTCCGGGAACCAGAGCATCAGTCCCGTCGAGCCGATGACGGCGATCCCCCAGAACACGGCAAAGTAGTCGAACTTCTCCCAATACGTCCAGCGGCCGTACTTAGGACGAGGCCCCTTGCCGAGGAACCACTTGATGTTGCCGAGAAAGTCCTGTAAGTCTTTTTTGTTGAAGAGCATGGAATCGGGACCAAACAACAACGCCCGCCACGATGCATACTCTTTGCGACGCTGCCGGGCCAGATCGATGATATGAGCGACGAACAAGCCGATCATGATAACAGCAGCAACGCGATGAATGTATCCCGCTGACTCGAAGCCGCCAAACAACCACGAAAGGAAGACGGCCCAACCAGTATACGAGAACTTCAAGGTCATGCCCGTGAGTGCAAGACTCATGAAGCTGACGATCATCAGGATGTGCAGCGTTCGGTTGAGACGCGTGAAGCGGAGGAATTGCCTCTCTTCCGAATGCAACAGCTCGACCTCTGCCTGACCCTGCCCGTTCGGTCTACGACTCGGCGAGTCGATAGACTCATAGAGCAGGCGGGCGGCAGGCGATCCCGTCACTTCCGGCTTCATCGGTGCCGTTGGTTCCTTGGGTGACACTGACTCCTTTTCGGGATGTGACTCCATCTCATCATTCCGTCGGTTTTGGTTTCTCTTTTCTCAACTCACGCTTCATCTGCAGTGCACGTGGCAGCCACAGCAACGTATGCAGGCCGCCAAAGATGAACGTGCCTACAAGGAGCGACGTCATCCCCCAGAACGTCCAGAAGAGGAACGGATATTTCTCCGGGTCGTGGTGTGTGGCGTGCGTTAGGTAACCGGCGAACCTTCTTGTCGCGCCCTCGTGGCACTTCTGGCAAGTCGTGACAACATTGTCGTGGCTCAGGTGCGACTTCGGGTTAGAGATAGGTAGAATATCATGCGCTCCGTGGCAGTCGTAGCACTTCGCCGTCTTGGTGTAGCCGAGCTGTGAAACTTTGCCGTGGTACGTGTCGAAGTATGTCTTCGCGATATCTTCATGACACCGCCCGCATTTCGTCATGATGTCCAACTTGAACCCGGATTCGTCGGCGCGGCTGATCGTGTGGGCACTATGACAATCACTGCAGATGGGAAGCGGCTTGTCAGTCTTCCCTACTTTGACGTGATGAATACTCTTCTCAAACTGTTCCTCGATACCGTGATGGCACCGTCCACACGTTGCAGGAACATTTTTCGGATTGACGCTTGACGTTGAGTCTGACCTTGGCAACACACTGTGCGCGGTGTGGCAGCTTGTGCAGGTCGCAGTCACCGTCAGCCCACTCTTCATCAGTCCTTTGCCGTGAATGCTCTCGGTGTAGTGCTCGACGATTTCATGCTGGCCACCGGTATAGCGCACTGCCGCTTTCTGTCCTTCGCGATGGCACTGGGCGCAGAGACGGGGAATGTTCGTGGCGAATGTCGGTGATACGGGCTCCAGCTTCCCTTTAACGCCATGCGTGCCGTGGCACTCTTTGCAGGTCGGGCCGCTTGGGTCGTTCCTGGCAACAAGCAGTCCGTGCATGCTTTGCTGGTACTGCGTTCCGATCTCTGCGTGGCATGAGGTGCAATCGACTTTCTTGGTGATCGTCTCGCACGGGCGGACATGCGATGCATTGACCTCTGAATGGCATTGGCTGCACGCCGTCTTTACATGTCGCGAGTGGCTGAGATCATCGGCACGAACAAAGAGAGACCGCCCGTCCTTCGACGCGTGGATGTCCATATTC
Organism: uncultured Chitinophagales bacterium; assembly: GCA_964359075.1. Taxonomy (GTDB): domain Bacteria; phylum Bacteroidota; class Ignavibacteria; order UBA10030; family UBA6906; genus UBA11986. The sequence goes on along the minus strand of CAYHRX010000354.1, from coordinate 1,997 downwards.
TCATGGCAACGCATGCAGTCCTTGTCTGCCATCCCCTGCGTATAGAATACCTTTCTCACTTTGTGCGGCTGGTGGCAATCGATGCACGAAGGCAACACGTCGGCTTCCTTCTCCCACAACTCGCCTTTGATTACCTTGCGGTGCACGGCCTCAATCTGTGCGTGACATTTCGTGCACGTTGCGGCGATATTCTTCCGTGCAATTGAGGAAGCCGGATCTGTGTGTGGGAGAATGGAATGAGGCGTATGGCAGGAAGCACAGTTCGGCGCAACTATGAGACCCTTCCTCAACAGGCCTTCGCCGTGGATGCTCTCGGAGAAGTTCTCGAGGATGTGGTCCTGGTGGATTGTTCGCTGCTTTGCAACCGGCGCACCCTCTTGGTGGCATCTACCGCACAAGAATGGAACCTTGAGCGCCGATGCCGGAGAGCGAGGATCTTTTGCCGGAAGGACGTCATGGCTGCCGTGGCAGTCCTTGCATCGAGGAGCCAGGGGATCGCCCCTCGAGATCGCTTTGCCATGCAATGACTTCGCATGAAGTTCCTGTTCGCTTGAGTGGCACGTGCTGCAATCCACAGGAGCGAGGTCTTCCTCGTGGGGAAATTCTTTGCCCACGAGATCGGCATGGCACGAAACACACTGCAGCGACCCATGTGCGGAACCGGCGAACTTCTTCTCATCTACAAAAACAGAAATCGTTCGCCCGCTCCGCTTCCCTTTCGCCGATTTGTCGGTGTGGCAGGCAAGGCAATCACTGTTTTCCTGGGCAAGCGTGGTGCTACGCGCAAGCGCCAGGAAACCAAGCACACCGATGACCAGCACAACATTTCTACTTGCTAACTTCATTTGTAATTTCGTTCTCTTGGATTTGTTCCTCTGTCACCTGCTCAATCGCTTCCCGCCTTCTGATCTCTTCCAGCTCCAGAGGATGTTCCTCCCGCATCTCTTCTTCTGTAAGCGTTCCTTTCCAGAAGGCTACGTTCAACGGATATGTATCGGGACTGAACATCACAAAGTAGAGATGCCAGACGATGATGGCCAGCGTGGCAAGCCAGGCTTCATAGTAGTGGATCGTGCGTGCAACATCCCATCCGAGTTTTGTCAGCAGGCCGATGAAGGTGTTGTCGAACCAGAGGATAAATCCTGTCGCCGCCATGACGAACGTCCCCCAGATCAGCGCCCAGTATTCCGCCTTTTCCACATAGCTGAACCGGCCGAACCTTGGCTTCATGGAAGAGAAACCAAGGTTATACTTCAGAACTCCAATCACGCCACTGATGTCTCTGGATTCCGGCAGCATATCACGGAGAAGCTGCTTCCCCCGTGGGACGAAGAAGACATAGTACACATGGTATAGACTTGCAAGCACCATTGCCACGCCCGCAATCCGATGCAGTATGCCCCGCAGCTCAAACATCACCGGGCTGATATCTCGTATCGGCACGACCCACCACGCGTCAGGGAACTTCAGCGCAAAGCCTGTCAGTACAAGTATGGCAAAGCCGACGAGCAGGGCGCCATGCTGGATCCGCTCGTTCAACGACATGCGGAGATACAGGCGGTGACCTGCGGCGTTATGCTGAATCAGCCCACGGCGTTCCATCAGCCTGCGCTTCGATTTCTTGATGAAGTCCAGCAGGTTGTGGATGAACATCCCGCCAATAGTTACAATGATGAGGACAATGTATGCAGTGGAAACAAAATAAAGAATCTCATCTTGCCCTGACGTTGCAATCACATGCACTGACCCTTTGGCAAAATTCTCGTTTGCTCCTGGATGACACGAGCCGCACGTAGCGACGAGGTTCGCAGGGTGAATTCTTGACGTGGGATCTGTTGACGGTTTGATGTCGTGCACACCGTGGCAGCTTGCGCAGTTGGCAACTTCTACCGAGCCGGCTCGTCCTGCAAGGCCATGGTAGCTGTCGGCAAAACTCTGGAACCTGTCGCTCGCCAGACAGTATTTTTATGTCAGCTTCACCGAGGCATGGCATGGAG
>CAYHRX010000353.1:0-4298 GCA_964359075.1 uncultured Chitinophagales bacterium | reverse complement strand
AGGCGAAAATTTGATACACTACATATATTTGCTATAGATGATATAATTTATGAACATAAAAAGAATTATTATTTTGCATTGAATACAGTTTATAAAGAAAAAAGGGACTTAACACATTGGCTCGAATTTTACTTGGAGATAATAGCCGAATCCCTTGATTTAGCGTGGAAAAGAATTATCTCGTTGCCAAAAACAGATAAATTGGAAAAACTAACTTTAACCCCAAAACAAGAAAAACTGTTGACTATTTTACGTGATTCCGGAAGTTTAAGTGCAAAAGAAATGGCGTCTATATTAAGGCCGTATTGATATTTTAACCTTAAAAATCTCAAAATCTCTCCGAGTCTAAAATTAGTGCCATCTCCATGAAGCCTTGCATTCCCTTCTCAAGTATGAAGGCTGAGATACTTGTCTTTGGCTTCTCCCGATCGGTCACCGCCATGATCACGTATGTCCCACCAACCGAGCCCTGAGTAATGAACGTCTTGCTGCCGTTCAGAATCCAGTCGCTGCCATCACGCGTTGCGACGGTCCTCATCCCACCCGAATCGCTCCCCGAACCGGGCTCCGTCAGTCCCCACGCACCTAGTTTTCTGCCTGACGCAAGGTCGGGAACATACTTCTTCTTCTGTGCCTCATTCGCATGCAGCATGATGTGGCCTGTGCACAGGCTGTTGTGAGACGCAACCGTGAGAGCGACAGAGGGATCTACCTTAGCGATCTCTTCAATGATGATGGTTGCATCGAGTTCAGTCAAACCGGCGCCGCCAAGCTCGTCCGGCCATGTAATGCCCATGAAGCCCAAGTCGGCCAGCTTCTGCACAATCTCAAACGGAAACTCCTGCGACTCGTCATACTTCATCACGGTCGGGCGCACCTCCTTCTCTGCAAAGTTGCGGGCAAGTTCCTGGATCGCCTTCTGACTTTCCGATAGCTCGAAGTCGAGGCCAATAGTCTCAGTCATAGTCTCTGACGCCATTCATTCTTCCTTATGTGTTTCTAAAATCGTGGATGAGTTCCTCTGCGAGATCGTACGGGTTGGAGTGCTGACGCATCACTGCGTCCATTTTGCCTGAGAGCAACTCCTTGCGCTCGTCAGTCCAGAAGTCCACCCTCAGACGATCTGCAACAATCTCCCGAATCCTCTCCTCCAGCCGGGTGCGACGCTTCTGCTGCAACAGCCCTGCACGCTCGAGAAACGCCCGATGTTCAGCAACCTTGGCTGCAATATCCGAAATGCCGACGCCTTCGCTTGCAACAGACTTCAGCACGTCGGGAGTCCAACTGGAATCCTTCTTGAACGCCAGAATCATCTTGATGGACATGACTGCCTGATCTGCCCCGGCGCGATCCGCTTTGTTCATCACAAAGAAATCGGCTATCTCCATCAAGCCGGCCTTCATGGCCTGGATCGAATCGCCCGACTCCGGCACAAGCACCACCATCGTGGTATCGACGGCGCCGGCAATATCGAGCTCAGACTGTCCCACGCCGACCGTTTCCATGATCACGATATCCTTGCCCGCTGCATCGAGTACGTCGGCTGCTTCAATCGCTTTCTTGCTCAGTCCGCCAAGGCTGCCACGCGACGCCATGCTTCTGATGAACACGCCTGAATCCAACTCCACATCGGTCATGCGCACTCGGTCCCCGAGCAGCGCACCACCGGTAAATGGACTCGTCGGATCGACAGCGATGATCCCTAGTTTCAACCCTTGTTCCCGATAGTACGAGGCAAGCTTGTTGGTGATGGTACTCTTGCCCGCGCCCGGCGGCCCGGTTATCCCGATTCTGTATCCTCGACCGGTGTTTCTAAACACACTCACGAGCAATTGCCGAACGTCGTCCTGCTCATTCTCGATTGCGGATATGCATCGGGCAATCGTGATGCGGTCGCCGGAGAAAAGCTTGTCCAGGTCTATCCTTCGACTAGGCGACATGGGTCTTTCTGGATCTGAAATACTCCACAGTCTGTTGGAGTCCTTCCTTCAGCGGGACAGCAGGCTTCCATCCCAGTGCTGACTGGATCTTCCGGGCATCAAGCACGCTGCGGAGTTGCTCGCCTTTCTTTGCCGGGCCGTGGTGTTCGCTTGCGTTCGCACCGGTCGCTCTCTTAAGATGATGAAAAAGCTCGTTCACGTCCGTTTCTACTCCGGTGCCCACGTTGAACACTTCACACCCGTTGCACTTCAACACGCTCACGTTCGCCTGTACGACATCCCGAACATACACATAGTCTCGTGTCTGTTTCCCGTCTCCATTGATCACGGGCTGCTCACTGGCAAGCATTTTTGAAGTGAAGATGGCCACGACGCCCGCCTCACCTTCGGGATTCTGCCGTGGACCATAGATGTTGGCGTAGCGGAGCGACACCGAATCAATACCGTACACCGCCTTGTAGTAGAACAGATAGTTCTCGGTCGTAAGTTTTGCCACACCATAGGGCGAGATCGGTCGGGTTGCGTGGGCTTCGTCTGCTGGGAAGTAGTCCTGCTCTCCGTAGATTGCGCCGCCACTTGACGCAAATATCACTCGCCGGACGCCAGTCTTCACACAACACTCCAGGACGCTGAGGACGCCAAGGATGTTCACAGAAGCATCATACACCGGGTCGTTTACCGACCGACGAACATCCATCTGCGCAGCATGATGGTTGACAATGTCGAAGCGACCAGCTTCAAACATCTGCATAACCTGTTCGGCATCACGGATGTCCAGGTGGAAGAACTTTGCCTTCGGATTCAGGTTCTCAGCTCGGCCAGTGATGAGATTGTCGATCACCGTGACTTCGTGTCCGAGTTGAAGATATGCATCAACAATATGAGAGCCGATGAACCCGGCTCCGCCGGTAACCAGTATCTTCACAATGTTTCCTCTGTCATCATACTTTTCCAGTCAAGAACAACATCCCCGTGTATGCATACACACACAATATGCCTGCAATTGCCAGTCCGGCAGCGATTTGCTTCTGTCTGTGCTTCACGAATTCTATTCGCCTTGCCTTATCGAACACTACTGTCGCCGCATAACCGAACAAGATGCAGATGAACGGCATAATGGGCAGCCTGAACCGCGCCTCGGCATGAAACATAACCGCCGTGAGAAAAAAGAAGGCGACAGCAAGACCAATCGGCAGCATCCTTCTCCGGTATTCCCAGCAGGCAACCAACCCGATCGCCGCTCCAATGTAGAGCACAACATCAGCGACGGTCACCAGAGCTTGTTCCCCGATGGCGGAGTCGGAATGCGCAACCGGATACACCCAGAAGATGTGAGCCTTCTGCAGCGCGAGCCTCATCGCATCAAAAGGATGAGAGGTGATGAAGTTCAGGGCAATCCCTTTGTACAGAGAGTGTAACTGCGTCTCAGGGAGTGCGCTCAAGTCCTTAATGCCGCGTTCGACGGCCTTTTCCTTCACCCATTCCTCAAACCCCTTCGCATGCCATGTGCGAGGAGCAAACGGGTTGTTGCCTGTGAGCAGCACCTTGCCTCCGCCAGTCGATACCGGAACGAATGAACCGTGCACTGCATAGTTCCTGAGAGTCCAAGGCAGAAGCACGAGAGCCCACGCGACAACCGCTACAGCAAGATGTTTCACTCCTTTCCTCCCTTGTTGCCGCCGCATCCACCAAATGATGAACACGAGAACCGGGAAGAAGCCAAGGAACACCGCACGCGTCAGGGCTGCGAGTGCAGACGCAACACCGAGAAGGATACCTGTGCCGACTCCTATCTTGTCTGTCATTCTGAACGCGGCCACGAAGGCACCCAGCATGAAGAGTGTGTACATGGTCTCGGTAACCAGCAGGCCCGAATAAATCACCAGCGATGGGAAGAAAGCCATTGTGCCTGCCGCGACCAGAGCAACACGCTGATTATCAAACATCTGCGCGCAAAGCGAATATCCCAGCAGCACAATCCCCACACCCATGAGACATCCCAGTACGTGTGGAAAAGCAAGCGAGCCGCCGAAGACCTTGAACACTACCGCAAGTGCCCCGATGTACAACGGCGCAATCGTTGATCGTTCACCGTTGTCGCTGACAAAGCCGGCGCCATCAAGCAGGCGATGAGCCATGCTGATGTACTGCCGCTCGTCGGACATGTAACCAGCGGCGTGAATCGGAATTACAGCACCGATCCGTACAACCAGCGCCACCACCACGATGAAGGCGAGGTTCGGATGAAGGAGAGCAGAGAGAGTGCCCCGCGCTTTCTCTTCCTCAACCATCACGCTATTGTTGCCGCGTGTTGATACACAAGCGCTTTCCCGCCAATGTCGTGTCGGTAATGCATTC
>CAYHRX010000352.1:0-4309 GCA_964359075.1 uncultured Chitinophagales bacterium | reverse complement strand
TTCACGCCCAGCGTGTCCATCAACAACAGCGGGGTGATGAACTACCTGAACAAGAGGAATATTGAGTACCAGATTATCAGCCACATTCCTGCGTACACTTCGCACAACACGGCGCGGGCAACGCATGTTCCGGAGAGTGAATTGGCAAAGACACTTGTCGTGCGCGCAGGGCAGCAATTTTGGATGGCGGTCCTCCCTGCTGATCATCGGCTGAGCGAACGCTTACTCAAGCGTGTACTTGAAGTGCACCACGTTCACCTGGCAACCGAAGAGGAGCTTGGAGCCCTCTTCCCCGATTGCGAAGTCGGCGCCATGCCACCGTTCGGCAATCTCTACGGCCTGCCGGTCATTGTGGATCAATCGTTGACCGAGCGTGGTGAGATTGTGTTTAACGCCTGCACACACACTGAAGCAGTTCGGATGAAGTTTGCAGACTTCGAGCGGCTGGTGAAGCCACTGATTGGGGAAATCGCTGAGCGTCCCATTGGGCGGGGGGAACACGCGCCTGAGTATCGCTTTGAGGCAAATTATCCCGACGACAGAAATAACATGATGTCCTGATAAACATGATCTAGCAGAAATCCTAACAGCAAAATGTTTGACGCACTTGTGAACATACTCGGAGTCGTGGTGATCGTACTTCTTGTCGACCTTATGGGTCTACCCAACTTGATTGGCAAAGCCTTCGATAGGCGCCGGGACGTCAACGGGTTGACGTCGAGAATCGACGACCTCGAAGCGCAGGTCCAGAGGCTTGAACAGCCGACACATTCGCATTCTGAGCCAGGGACGTAGCAGTCTCACAGCCTAGTAACCAACCGTGACACAAGAACACGATGATTGCTGTCGAGCATCTTTTGCTGATAGGGTCCGCTCTAATCCTTCTCAGCATCGTCATTACAAAGATGTCTGATAACCTTGGTGTGCCGACGCTACTCTTATTTCTCGGTCTCGGCATGCTTGCAGGGACCGAAGGACCGGGCGGCATCCGTTTCAATGATGCAGGTATGGCGCAATCAATCGGCATTATTGCACTTATATTCATCTTGTTCGCGGGCGGACTTGATACAAAGTGGGCGGCAGTACGTCCTGTGGTATGGCACGCAGTCAGCCTGGCAACACTCGGCGCGTTCCTGACGGCATTGGCTGTGGGCTTGTTCGTGCACTACGTGCTGAACTTTTGTTTGGTTACTGGATTGCTTCTTGGTGCTGTCGTTTCATCAACCGATCCGTTCAGGTGGGGCAAATTTGCGGTGCAGTGAATTCAAAGTGTCGTACGCTATCGCCGTGGGTGGAGTCCGGAGTATCGCCCTCATCGGTCATACGAACTGCGGCATGGTGAATCTCATCGCACGCAAAGAACAGTTCGTTCGCGGTTTGGTGGAAGCCGCCGGTTGGGATGCGCAAGCGGCAGATGTTCATTTCATGCATTTCGCGCCGATGTTTGAGATTGGCAATGAGGTTGACTTCATTGTGAGCGAAGCAAAGCGTCTACGTTTGAGATATCCGAAGATTCTCGTGGCTCCGTTGTTGTATCGCACTGAAGATAATCGTCTTTATGTCATTCAAGAAAACGCAGGTCTACGACTCGTAGAGCAGTGGTAGCTAATGCCGCTCCAACTAATATCTGCTACAAAATGAATTTCTGTGTCGAGTGTTGGTGCGGCACAAGTATGTTTTGGGAATAATGGAGGGAGGTTATCCATGTTCAATCGGTCTCATGCTTGTTTTGTTGTTGGTGTTTGCAGCAGAGTTCGTCAATGGCTGGACGGACGCGCCTAACCCAATTGCAACTGTTGTCTCAACACGCGTCCTGTCTCCGAGGAAAGCGGTCCGGCTCGCGACCGTTCTGAACATCTTCGGTGCGCTGTCAGGCACGGCTGTCGCAACAACAATCGGAAAAGGAATCGTTGAATCGTCCGCTATCAATCTTGTCACGATTGCCGCTGCGATGGAAGGGGATTGAAGCAACGGAGAAACTGGCGCATTCCCCGAATACGAAAGCCATTATCGTCGGTGCGGGGAAAGATGGTTTGCCGCTGATTCTGGACACGAAGTAGCTTCAGAGGAACGCGACGAGTCCCGTCCGCTTGCGCGGGCGGGACTCGTTCATGTGAATGAGATTTCCTGGCTACTGGAGCGGCTCAGTTTGCCTTTGCTGCTGAAAGCAATTCTTTCTCCACCGCCTGCTTCATCGCTTCCTTCGGCAGGGCGCCCACAGCCATTACCGGCTTGCCTTCCTTCGGGATGAAGAGAAGCGACGGGATGCTGCGTATGCCGAACACCCCGGCAAGCTCCTGCTCATCGTCGGTGTTCACTTTGTAGAAGGTCACTTTGCCAGCGTACTCTTTCGAGAGATCATCGATCACCGGTCCCACCATCCTGCAGGGCCCGCACCACGGGGCCCAGAAGTCGACTACTGCCGGAAGCTCGCCTTCAAACTTCCACTCTTTGTTTGTCTCGTAGTTGAACACCTTGTTCAAAAACGATTCCTTTGTTAGATGCTCTGCCACGACTTGTCCTTTTGTTGATTGAATGATACACTCGTCAGACTGCTGCAATAACCCGTTCCAGCTTCTGCTTCACCTGTTCTGCGATAGCCATGGGATCGAACGCTGCAACCACGCTCTTGCCGTTCTTCTCGTACACAACAATGTTGCAGGGAAGAAGCAGCCCAATCTCCTCCTCAGCCTGTAATGCCTGGTAGGCGAACGGTGGATTGCAGGCGCCGAGGATCTTGTACTTCTTGAAATCTACATCCAACTTCTTCTTCAACGTCTCTCGTACGTCAATCGTTGTGAGAACGCCAAAGCCTTCCTTCTGCAGCTCTACAGTCACTTTTTCCACTGCGGACTCGAATGGCATCTCAACCGTTCTTGAAAATCCATAACTCATATTCTGAGACCTTTCTCTTCTTTCACTTCGATATCATTAGTGCACCCACAAGTGCACCGTACAGCGTGCTGACCCACGGGTTACTCGTCAGCGGGCACGCTCCACTTTTGCATCCAACGACTTTGTAATAGAGAAACCCTGCCGCCCCACCAACTGCGGCTGGCCACATCCCTGCTATCTGAATCCAACCGAATTCCATTCTGCGATACCGCCCTTCATGTTTGCCACGGTGAACCCAAACTTCTTGAGCTTTGCTGCTGCCGACACGCTTCTGTTTCCCGACGCGCAGTAGCAGATGATTTCCTTGTTCTTGTGTTTGCTCAACTCGTCAATTCTCCGTCCCAGCTCGTGAAGCGGAATGTGGAGAGAGCCTTTGATGTTCTGCCGCTGTCGCTCAGCCGATGTCCTTACGTCAAGCAGGATGCTTGAATTCTTCATCCGCTCTGCGACTTCGCCCGGAGAGTAGTGCGTCAGGGAACGAGTGAGAAGCCACTTTTTGAAGTACAGAAGAATGACAAGAGCGAGCAGAGCGTACACTATCACTTGCGACGTAGTCACGAATCCTCTCCGTTAGTTCACTTCACACGCGCCGCCACAGCATCCGCCGGGAGAATCGCAGGTTGGAGCAGGCGAGAAGTCTGCCGTTGACCTGATGCCACTCATCGAGACGTTCGGGACTGAAAGCAAACGTGTGTGGTTCTTCGATTCACACGAAGGGCAGACCACGTCGTCAATGACTTCACGGACCTTATGGAACACGTCGTACGTCGTCTTGCAGTCGTTGCACTTGTAATCATAGATTGGCATCCAGTGGCTCCCTCCGTAGTTCGTGGTGATGGTAGTTCGCCAGAGATGTGGCGTCCGACTTTGCGCCGATGCGACTCGGCTCAATCCTGTACGAATGTGTGATCTTCACTTTCGGTGTAAGCATTGCCGACACCGAGCAGTACTTTGTGGTTGAGAGCTCAATCGCACGCTCAACATCGGCAGGACGTATATCCTCACCGAAGAACACGTACTCAACATGGATGTCGGTGAACACCCTCGGATGCTCTTCCGCTTCACGGCCCGTCAGGTGCATCTCGAAACCCTGGAGCGCAACGTGTTTCTTCTTCAGAATGCTCACAACATCGCTTGCCGTACAACCCGCCAGTGCGTAGAGGACAAGCTCTTTTGGACGCGAGCCGGCATCAGTCCCACCGACTGACTCCGGTCCATCCATCATCACCCAGTGGTTGGAATCTCCTTTTGCCGCAAATGCAATTCCATCTAACTGTTTCAACACTGCATGCTTTGTCATTCTCGATCTCCGTGTCTAAGTCATTAACGGGGTTTTCCCGTCACTCATTAGATGCAGGGAGGGGCAAGAAGGGGTCAGGGATTGTCGGGCCGAAGGACGTTGTTTCGGGGCGAT
>CAYHRX010000351.1:0-4325 GCA_964359075.1 uncultured Chitinophagales bacterium | reverse complement strand
GTCCTGAGAGTGGAGCAATTTGCCTTCGCTGTTCAGAACAAAGATGTGTGGGTACCCTGGAATCTTGGGGTATCGTGAAAGCACAACCTCGTTCTTGTTCTCTTTGCTGTAGTTGACTTTCACTACAACGAACTTCTCATGCATGAACCTGTTGAGATCGGGGTTTGTCGCAAAGAGCGTATCGAGCCGGTGACACCAGACGCACCACTCACCTCCGACATCAAGCAGCACACGTCTGCCGGTCTGCTTTGCTTCAGCAATGGCATTCTGGATGTCTTTCGCCGCGTCTCGCTTAGGATCGAATTTGTCCGGTTTCTCTCCAGCAAAAGATTGATGTGCAAAGATCGCTGTCACAAGAACGATACATATACATAAATGCTTCAAGATGATCTCTTGTTTGGGACGTGAACAAACGCGCCTGTTCGAGTCTCGTGTGCATTCCACTCTTCCAACTTCTTGTTGAGGGCCGCGCATCGGGTCTATTTCATCAGGACCATTTTGCTCGAGGCGGTGTAGTCGCCAGATCGTAACGCATAAAAGTATACTCCGCTGGGAAGACCGCGAGCGTCAAACGGCACGGTGTACTCACCCGCCTCCTTTCGTTCACTCACAAGTGTTGCAACCTCTTTGCCGGTTAGATCAAAGACTTTGAGAGAAACAAAACCAGAACCTCCTACGACATAGGTAATGTTGGTTGTGGGATTGAATGGATTAGGGTAGTTTTGACGCAACGCGAAATGCGAAGGGGTGCTCTGTTCCCCAACCTCGTTCGTTGATGTGAACTTCCCTGTCCAGACACCGCGGGAGTGCGTCCCCACTGCAAGCGTCTGGTCCGATGCACGGTAGTCAAGCCAACCGACGATGATGTTGCCCATGGACGTGGCTGCCTCCTGTACCCACACAGTCGAAGCACCGTTGAGCACGCTGGTCGAGAGGAGGCCGATGCTTGTCCCCAGATAGACCAGCAGTGTGCCATCAATATAGAAGATAGAGGCAAACCGTACCGACGGACCCGACGGGCCGGCGAGGTTGCCTTCAACGTCAGTCCACGTCGTGCCGCCATTTGTTGTATGCCAGAGACTCTGGAAGTTGTAGTTGCCGAATACAAGAAGCGCCTTGCTCGAGTTGGTCGGATCAACCGCAATGCAGCGCACAAAGCCTCCGCTGGATGTCCCGCCATTGAGTCCGGGTGGAGTAACATCGGTCACTGTTGGTGTCGCGGTATTGGCGTTGTCCGCACGCTTCACTATGCCATCGATTGTACCATAGTAAACTACATTAGATGAGTTTGAAGTTGAGACCCCGATGGCTGAAACCGTTCGTGTGTACCCGGAGGCTGCGCCAACGTTGGTTGCCGTAAGCAGCGTCCAGCCTGTTGTGGTAGTCGCATTCGGTGCGTTGTCGTTTCTCCACAATCCGCTTGTTACCCCTTGTGAAGTCCTTCCACCACCATAGTAGAGTATCAACGAGTTGTTTGGGTCAAGAGCAATCGGATTGACGAACATTTGGTTGTTGGCGCCTGACGGATTCATGCTGACAACGCCCGTTCCATCGCGCAACATCCGTTGCATCGGCCCATTCTGATATTGTGTGTAAAGCCGGTTGTCCGCCGGCGGAGCTATCTTTACGACCGTGCCGTCGCCACCAAAGGCCATGTCCCATGCCGAAATACCCGGTTGATAGCCGAGCAATGAGCCATTATCTTGCGCTCCGGCCAAGATCCAGTCGCTGCCACTGTCGGGCGAGATGGACACCGAATAGAATTGCGTGACGTTGTAGCCGTTATCTAGGTTCACCCACGTCACACTTGCTGCATTTACGTCGTCGGTGCGAGAGAGACCACCGTCATGACTTGAGTAGTACGCTGTTGGGTTGCCCGGCTTGAACATGCCACCGTGAAGATCCGGGTGATGGTTCTGACCCGGCCAGTAGGGATACCCGCCGATTGTTGTTACACCTCCGGATGTAAAACCAGTCGTCGAGCGATACAGATTTGTACCACCAATAAGCACAAAGTTCGTATCCGCCGGACTCACGTGTACGACCATGTCATACCCGGTCTGTGTGTTGATATCGGTGGGGAGATTGCTTCCCCTGTTTTCCCAAAGCCCACCGCTTCCCAAACCATCTCCCGAAAGATACTTGTACTTCCAGATCTGGTGCCCTCCCACAGCAGGGGTGTTGTTCGCACCCTGTACGAAGAAGTAAATGATGTTTGGATTGGAAGAAGCAATGCCGACAACGACTCTCCCAGTAACCGTGGGGAAGGTGGCCGGTGCTATGTTCGTCCACGTCACGCCATCGGGTGAACGCCAGATGCGCGTGGCCCCACCAATGTGAGTATGCACATACACAACGCCTGTTGAGGTGACTGCAACATCGTTGAAGGAAGAATCGGCCGTGAGCTGGGTGGTCCAAGTTCCACCACCATCTATTGAGCGATAGATGCCGTTCCACGTCGCAGCGTACACTTCATCTTGAGCCGCGTTTGACGGATCGGTCGCGACGTTCCACACGTAATCAAAGTTGTCAGTGGTCTGCGGTGTGCCGGAAGAGGTTGACGGAAGCAGTGTCCACGACGAGCCATTGTCGATTGACTTGAAGATGCCATCGCCTCTGTACAAAGCTCCCCAGCGCGTGTTGTTGTTGGTCGAGCCGCGGAACTCGCCGGTCCCTACATACCACGTGTTTGTTCGTCCCGCACGAGTATCCTGCGCGATGCATGTTGTACTATGTGTTTGGCCTGCTGCCGTTGTTGGCCACCATGATGCGCCGTCGTTTGTTGACTTCCACATGCCTCCGGCCACACTGCCTGCCAGCAAGGTGCCGGGGTTCGCCACGTCGGCAGCAAACACGCGAGTCCTTCCGCCGATGTTATCTGGTCCACGCTCGGTCCACGTCACTGCCAGGGCTGCGCCTGATTTCGCCAGCGCGAGGTCCTCTCTCTTCGGAAGAGCTTTCGCAAACCGCTGTTCCCTCATGAAGATGTTGTCGGGAATTCTGTCTGCCACAGGGTCACGCAGCATCATGAACTCCATCTCAGCTCGGGCGTTAGGGTCATCTGCAATCCCTTCCGATGCGGGGATGCGGAACCGATGATCCGGTTCAGAAGGAATGATTGCTGGACGGCCAGCGAAGTAGAACGTCACACCCGCTGCAAGCAGACACAACAGCGTCTGTGTGAACACATTGGTCTTCATATATCCACCTCTCTAAAGTTTGTTGACATCAGCGGGGAAAGACAATCAAACATACGGATAAGCAGCGGTATCTACAAGGTAGCCGGAAAGGATTACTCCTTCATTGAATGATACCGCCAATCAGGCGACGGAGGATCAGCTTCGTGGCTTCGGGGAACTCGCTCTCCATCATCCATTGGGCATAATCAGGCTCGCTCGCAACCGGCTTTCCTTTGTGTTTGCCAAAGTTGTACACAACGGACCCGCTGCCATCTCTGGCAAGATAGCGGGCAACGTCCACAATGTCACCCGGGTTACAGAAGGCATGGATCTCATCAATCGAGCTGCCGACATCCTCATACCGTTCAAGCTGGCTCTTGAAGACTTCAAGCGTGGCCCGCACATCTGCTTCTGCATTATGTGCGTTGTCCAGACTCTTGCCGCAGTAGAACCTGTACGCTGCGCCAAGTGTACGCTCCTCCTTTTTGTGGAAGATGGTAAGCACGTCGATGAGCCTAGTGCCCGGCTCGGGGAACTCGATCCCGCACCGGGCGAATTCCTCCACCAGCAGCGGGAGGTCGAACCGATTGGAGTTGAACCCGCCAATATCACAGCCGGAGAAGAACTGGAAGATTGAAGCTGCATAGCTTCTGAACGTGGACTGGTCAGCCACATCCGTATCGGTAATGCCGTGCACTGCCGATGCCTGGACGGGAATCGGAACCCCGGGATTGATCAGCCTCGTGCGCACTTCTTCGGACATGTCAGGGAATACCTTCAGCACAGAAATCTGCACAATCCGGTCACTGACTATGTCGGTGCCGGTGGTTTCAACATCGAAGAAGACGAGAGGACGTGCAAGCTGGAGGTTCATGGGGTTTTTGTGTTCGCTTCGGTCTCACCGGCCCCGGTGACTGGGGGTTGCGCACCAATGTATCAAAAGAAAAACATCTTCGCCGCGATCACGATGAGGAACACGCCATAGTATCGCCGCAGGTTATCCACGTGCGTCCTGTGTGCAACCTTCGCACCGAGTGTTGCGGCAGGCAACGTGCCAATGATGATTGGAATCGCGTGAAGGTAGTCGACATACCCCAGCGTATGATCCGGCAGTCCGGTCTCACCCCATCCCGTGATGATATATCC
>CAYHRX010000350.1:0-4325 GCA_964359075.1 uncultured Chitinophagales bacterium | reverse complement strand
TAAAGAAAGGAGGAGCAGTTTACGGAAGCGATGTTTAATCGTCAGACCGATAGCTACACCTGGTTCACTGAGATTGATGGGCTACCCAGTAACTATGTTAAGGCAATGGAGTCAGATGCCCGAGGGAGAATCTGGGTTGCTACCGAGAAGGGCCTTGCACGGTTTGACCCGAAAACGGAATCGTTCAGAACATATACTGTGGAGGATGGACTGCAGAGCAATTTTTTCTGGTCCGGATCAAGCTGCAAGGGACGGGATGGGAAACTCTATTTTGGGGGAACGAATGGATTCAACTCGTTTCACCCGGACAGTATCTCGGAGAACATGAACGTTCCACCGGTCGTCATCACAAGTGTTCGTGTTCTCGACAAGCCCTTTCCAATTTCGCGCGAGGGAAGGGATCGTACGATCAACCTTCCGTACGAAGCGGACTTTTTCTCTTTTGAGTTTGTTGCGCTGGACTACACGTTCCCCGAGCGTAATCAGTACGCGTATATGCTTGAGGGTTTTGACAAGGATTGGGTGAAATCGGGAACACGCCGATATGCAGCGTACACGCATCTCGATCCCGGAAGATATGTTTTCCGGGTCAGAGGCTCCAACAATGACGGAGTCTGGAATGAAACAGGAACGGCCATTGCCATCGTTATCGCACAGCCGTACTGGATGACGTGGTGGTTCCGGGGACTCATCATGGTTACGATTGCCGCAGGTTTGTATGGCTTCTACCGCTACAGGCTGAATCAAGTGTTGAAGGTGGAACGTTTGCGCCAACGGATTGGTCGAGACTTGCACGACGATATCGGCACCAACCTGAGCGCTATCGTTATTGCCAGTCAGGTGATTCGCCAACAGCGGCAGGCTTCTCCCGGAGTACTCGATCAAGTGGACGACATCGGCGGGATTGCATTGAAGACACAGGAGCTGATGCGGGATATCGTCTGGATGCTGAACCCAAAGAATGATACTCTCAAGGAATTTGTTGCGCGCATGAAGCATGAAGCAGCGCGGTTGTTCAAGACGATTGACTACAGCTTTTCGGCACCCGATGGTGAACTTCCGGAGAAAGTGAGCCTGGACTTCAAGCGGAACATGTTCCTCATCTACAAGGAGGCGCTGAACAACATTGTGAAGCACGCGCAGGCGAAGAAAGTGAACATTACTATCAGTGTGCACGACGACGCATTGAAACTCACGCTGCGGGATGATGGGATCGGTTTCGACCTAGCAAAGACATCTCAGGGAAACGGGCTTGTCAATATGCGCGGTCGCGCCCAACATATTGGTGCTGTCTTACATGTCTTGAGCGCGCCGGGCAAAGGATGCACCCTTGAATTGGAGGCAATAATAGCGTGAACAGGTAATAGCATCACACGAACGGATCACCTAAGTTGTTGATAACTGGCATGTCTCAAGTAGCGAAACATACAAGTACAGAGAAGCATACCATGTGGATCGTCGAAGACAACGATGCCTTCAGACGACAACTGGTAGCTCTGCTCAATCTCTCCGATGGCTTTGTCGCAGAGCGGGATTTCGGGGCTGCCGAGCCGGCACTTGCAGAGCTTGAAGATCTTTCACCACCCGACATCATCCTGATGGATATTGGCCTGCCGGGCATGAACGGCATTGAAGCGATCAAACGAATCAAGGCGATGGCCCCGTCTACTCAAGTCGTGGCTTTAACCGTGTTCGAAGACAATGAGAATGTTTTTGAAGCGATTGCGGCTGGCGCTACAGGGTACCTGCATAAGAGCTCTTCACTTGAAGCCATTGTCGACTCGCTGAAATCCATTCTTGCAGGCGGAGCACCCATCAATCCTCACATTGCGAAGAAAGTGCTGGAGATGTTCACGTCCATTTCTCTTCCCAGAGGAGATTACGGACTCTCCCGCCGTGAGAAAGAGATTCTCCACCTCCTCACCGAAGATCTCATCCAGAAAGAGATTGCCGACCGTTTGTCCGTCAGTCCGCATACCATCAATATGCACCTGCGGAACATCTACAGCAAGCTTCACGTCCAATCACGCAGTGGCGCAGTTGCCAAAGCCTTGAAAGAGCGGCTCGTGTAGTTAAGGGGCCATCTTCCCCCTAATCCCTCCCTGTCATTTAGGATGCAAAACTACCTATTCAGGTAATTGATGCTCTCCCGGTTATTTGCTTCTTTGAGGCTGACCACAATCCCTGTCTACGATCGCTTTCCAACGATCAGGGATAGTTCTTTGCTTGCACTCACGATACTTACGGAGGGATGATATGAACAGCTCTCGAGCTTTTTCACGGCTTTCCTTTGCTGTCGTATGTTTGATGATGCTCGCGATGGTGTTGATGGGTGGATGCAAGAAGGATGAACCTGGTATCGTGGATCCTGGGACAGGCGGTGGTGGAGGGGGCGGTGGAACAGTTACCGATTCGGTGAGGCTTGTTGCGCTTGATGCCTTTCATGCGTTCACAGCTACTCTTGATTACACTAACCCAGCTGTCTATACAACGATCTTGCAATATTTTCGGTCACACCCGGAAACATACGAAGCCTCCGATACTTCTGATTCACGGAGTCTTTGGGCACGGTTCAAAGATGGGAGGCTCTTTATTGTGTCTGATGGTACGGGTGCTCCCGATAGCTTAAGTGCCATGGGGGCAGCGCCGCATTCCCCGAGTTCTTTGCGATCACCATTTGCCAATCTTCCGTCCAATCCACGTGCCCGGCTCCTCAATGCACTGGGTGCCGCATTCGAACCAATTAACGGAGAGGGGGGGGGAAGGAACGGTGAACACTCTGAGCAACTGGTTCTCCGCAGCCGGTTATACTCCTCCAGTTGGTACTGCTTCCGTTGATGGTCTGAAGCTGGTTCAAGGGGACGGCGTCTTTTATTTTAGTTCGCATGGCAGTTGGGGGAGAACGCGGGACAGTCTGAATTCGTACGGAATATGGACAACTGACGCGGTCAATGCTGCCAACGAGGCGAGATTCAGCGCCGACCTATCCAGTACTCCAGCACGATTGTGCTGGTACGAAGCATTGCATAGCAATAACTTTTTCGGTAACAACAGGGAAACACACTATGCCATCACCCCGGAATTTGTTCGGCAGTATATGTCCTTCGGGACGAACAGCCTTGTTTTTTTTAATGCCTGCGCGAGTAATGCCACTACAAGCGCGGACTTCAAGGCAGCATGTATCGCAAAGCATGCCGGAGTGTACCTCGGGTGGTCAAAGAATATCGATGGCATGGAATCGCTGAAAGCTGCCCGGTTCTTCTTCGACCGACTGCTCGGTGCTCACGAGCAGGAACCTCTCGAGAATCCCCCTCAACGCCCATTTGAGATTACCTATGTTTTGGAAGATATGCTGCTGAGACAATTCGATATACATCTCGGGAACAAGGGGATTACAAATCTTGTAGCGACTCCATTCTTCGGGTATGGTGGAGAACCAACGTTGATTGCGCCAACCATCCAAGTGATAACGCCGCCGTTTATCCCCGGTGACTCGACCATGCTCGTTGATGGTGCATTTGGGGACAATCCGGCCTCAGGAGGCATTATTATGTTGGGGAGCAACTCGCTGGCAAGAACCAACTGGACGTCAAACCGCATCGAATGCCCTCCTCCCCAATCTGGTGGAAACCTTGTCGTCAAGGTTCGTGGGATCAAGAGCAACACAATTCAACTCACTGAATGGCATGCACAATTTAGCTTGGTGTACCGTGGACCCGGAACGTTGCAGCATCGCGTCACTCTCAATCTCAATTTCTGGACTGACATACACAATTATCGATTGTTACCCCATAAACCCGCCAACTTCTGGCCCCTACCACGCTGGACGTACGTGATGTCAAATTCATCCTGTCAGTTTCAGTCGAGCGGTAAACATACCAGCGATCTTGATACGAACATCATTTATGAGAGCTGGTCCAACGCAGTGACGCCCCCGCTCTCAAGAACATTTACCGAACCAGCATTTTTTGGAATGATTGGAAACTTGGATTCGCTTGGGAGGCCGAGCCACTTGTATATCAGGTTTCAAGGAAAGTTTACGCGCTTTCTTCTGGGCAGCGGAACTTCACAGCAAGACTTTACTCCTCCGGGAGAGCTTGGAACAATCAACACAGCACTGACTGGAGGGTACGCCTTTCCATCGGGTTCGATACCATGGTCCGGTGGTGACTACAGTGGTACGATGACGTGGGGAAATATGCAGCCAACGTATCCGCCCAACCCGAACGGGGGTTGGTAGCTCGAACTACACTAAGGACAACATAATATGAAAAGCTGAATTCAACGAGGAAGTGCAACACATGAGCGAAACACTTCTAATGCTG
>CAYHRX010000349.1:0-4329 GCA_964359075.1 uncultured Chitinophagales bacterium | reverse complement strand
AGAATGATTGCCCAGCCCAGGGCTTACCTCCGCATAGCGTTCCTGGTTTTCATCAGCATAGCAGCTGTGGTTTCGGTTGTGTTGAACGGCTGGAGCTACTACCTCCCGCCGGTCTCTCAGCGCCACTTCCGTGAAGATTATGAACGGATGAAGACATCAGGGACATACAGTCATGGGCTCGGCATCCTCGGTGCGTCGATGATCATCATTGGCGTCTCAACATACTCCACGCGCAAGCGAATGCGGACACTCTGGAACCTCGGCAAGCTCTCACACTGGCTCGAGTTTCATATCTTTCTTTGTTTGCTCGGTCCAGTCCTGGTAACCTTCCATACGACATTCAAGGCAGGCGGCGTTGCCGCCATCAGTCTGTGGACAATGCTCTCAGTGGCCAGTAGCGGCATCATCGGACGTTTTCTCTACTCGCAGATTCCGAAGAACCTCCAGGGGAACGAACTGACCGCAACACAGATCACCCGTGAGCTCGACCGCCTGCGCGCGCAGCTTTCATCCAGTAGCCTTGGCGAACGGATAACGAAAACGATCTATGAGAGCTTTGAAGCCCTGCCGAAGCCGCAGGGCATTGGTGATGCCGTGCGAATGTTTATCAAGCTTGTTGCTGTGCGGAGACACATTCGTCAGCTTGTTCATGGGATAATTGCATCAAAGATTCACACACGTCAGGCTGCCCACGAGCTGCAGTCCACCGCCATGGCGTTTGCATCGCTTATCCAAAAATCGCTCGTGCTCAACCAGGCGGGAAAGCTGTTTTACTACTGGCATGCTGTTCACATTCCTTTCACGATCATCATGTTCATCACGCTGGCGGCGCACGTTATTGTCACAGTTGTACTCGGATACAAGTGGATGTTCTAACGGGGGAATGATGGGAACCAGGATCGTTATTGGTATAGGAATGCTTCTGGCTGTGGGGCTCGCCATCGTCGCTTTCCAACAGAATGATGATGTGCAGGGGGACTCGACTGCATCACCACCACCACCTTCTCCTGTTGCCCCGGCACCTTCAAAGGACAACGTCAGCAAGACTGTACAGGAGAAGATCGGGCATCTGAAAGATGTCGTCGCAAAGAACCCGGCGGACTCCCGCACCGCGTTTGAGTTGGCGCGTCTACTGCAGGATGGACACAATACGCAGGAGGCGATTCAGTACTACGAGATCGGTCTTAAGGCGGACGCACGCGATAACGGCGCCCGTATCGATTACTCGCTTTGTCTCTACCAGCTCGGGCGAGAGGAGGATGCCCTGAAGCAGAACAGAATTGTGTTGCGGAGCGATGGTGTGAATGCACAGGCGTTGTTTAACATCGGCGCCATCCATGCGAACAGAGGCGTGAGCGATTCGGCGAAGTACTACTGGAACAAACTCATTACTGCTCACCCTGGAGATGCACTTGCAGTGAAGGCGGAGGAGAACATCAAGCAGCTAATGAATGAAAAGGTAACGATGTAAGGAGTCACCGATAATTGATGTACCGTCGCCTTCTGATCATGAGTATTCTTGGGCTGACCCAATTGCGTGTCGCACTCGCGCAGTTCTCCCCCGGCGAGCTTTCTCGTGCGCATGAGAAACTGGAGGGCATGAGCCATTGTGCGGATTGCCATGAAGTCGGGAAGGAGATCAGCGGCGTGAAGTGTCTGACCTGTCATACTGAGATCAAAAAGGAGCTTGACGGAAAACGGGGATACCATTTTGCAGTCTCGTCATCGACGTGTGTGTCGTGCCACAAGGACCATTTTGGGAAAGACGCGAGGATCACCGTTGTTGATCGCTCCCAATTCGACCATGCCAAGACCGGGTTTGCCCTGACCGGCAAGCATGCATCGAAGACGTGTGAACACTGCCATCGCGCCCAGTATATCAAGGACCAGGCACTGGCGGAGGCAATGCGCAAAGGGTGGAAGACGTCTTTGGGCCTGAGCGCGGAGTGCAATGCCTGCCATGAGGACTACCATCGAGGGGCCTTCGGCCCGGACTGCAAATCCTGCCATTCAACAACAGCCTGGAAGCCGGTAGCGAATTTTGATCATTCACGGACAAAGTTCATATTAGCAGGGAAACACATCTTTGTCCCCTGCAGCAAGTGCCATACTGAGGCAGTCCCTGGGAACGAGCCGCGCCCCGCCGTCCTTTCTACCAAGAGCTTTGCCGATTGCACTCCCTGTCACGCATCCCCTCACAGTGCGAAATTCTCCTCGCAATCGTGCTCATCGTGCCACACCCCGAATGATTGGCGAGAAGTCCGCGAGCGAGCATTCAACCATGACTTGACCGCCTTCAAGCTTATCGGGAAGCACGCTGCGCTGAAATGCCAGCAGTGTCACAAGAAAGACCCGGCTGCCGTGAAGGGTCAGACCTTCAGGATTGCTCACGAGAGGTGCACCGACTGTCATGCAGATTACCATCAGGGAGAGTTCAGGCAGAAGTTCAACAATGATTGCGCACAGTGCCATACTGAACAGGGGTACAGTCCGCCGACGTTCACACTTGCAAAGCATGAGCAGTCGCGCTTCCCTTTGCGTGGTGCACACGCTGCCGTGCCATGTGCGAAGTGCCATACCTCCACGACAGGAGATCGACAGGTGTTTCGTTTCACTGGCGTGCGATGCGAGTCGTGCCACAAGGACCAGCATGGCGGTCAGTTCAAGAGTTTGATGGCGCAACAGAGTTGTGCAGCATGCCACTCCACCGAAGAGTGGAAGCTCCAAAGATTTGATCACTCGAAGACATCGTTTGTGTTGGCTGGCAAGCATGCGACGGTGCCGTGCAGCGGCTGCCACAAGCCTCAGAAGAATGGGAAGGCCGTCGTTGTGCAGTACCGCGGTGTGACAACCCGATGCGAGTCCTGCCACACCGATCCGCATGCACGTCAGTTCGACGTGAGCGGTTCAACGAGCTGCACGGGGTGCCATACATCGGAAGGCTGGCAGCAACTGGTGTTTGACCACAACAGACAAAGCACGTTCCAGCTCACTGGTGCGCACGTCAAGGTTCAGTGCAGAGCGTGCCATAAAGAGGAACGCCTGGGTCGGAAAGTAGTTATCCAGTATAAACCGATTTCCACAAAATGCGAATCATGCCATACTCAGAATGAGTTGAAGAAATGATCAGGCGTTCGTTCCTCATACTTCTGTTCGGGACGACAGCAGCTCTTGCACAGGTGTCGCCCCATGGCCCGATCAAGTTCGATTGTCAGTCGTGTCATGGAACCGAATCGTGGGAGATGAAGGGGGAAGCGGCTTTCAAACACGAGTCGGTCGGATTTGCGTTGAGCGGCAGACACAAGACGATCAAATGCTCATCATGTCATCAGGGGCTGAAGTTCTCCAAGATGAAAACAGACTGTTCTTCCTGCCATACCGATGTTCATAGAAGTGAGCTTGGGGCGAACTGCCTCAGATGCCACACCACACAGTCGTGGCTGGTGCCGGATATGATTAATAAGCATAAGGAGACACGTTTCCCACTTGCCGGCAGGCATCAGACCGTTCTGTGCCAGTCGTGTGATAACAATGTTTCGCAGCATCAGTACGTGGGAACACCCACGACTTGCATCGGTTGTCATCGGGCTGACTATGAGACAGCAAAGAACCCCGATCACCTTGCTGGGCAGTTCTCATCAGACTGCTCGCAATGCCATCAACTGACGGCATTAACGTGGGGTGGGAGCTTCGATCACGCGCTGACAGCTTTCCCACTGACGGGCGCTCATCGCGCAGCACCGTGCGCGTCATGTCATCAAAACAATGCGTTCAAGGCATTGCCGACTGATTGCGTTGCATGTCATCGCACGGATTATGAGCGAACCGTAAATCCGAGCCATGTTGCCGCGAACTTCCCGACAACATGCCAGACATGTCACACGACGATGGCCTGGCACGGTGCTGCGTTCGACCATGGCGCGACGCGGTTTCAGCTCACAGGCGCGCATGCGACCACTCCGTGCCAGTCGTGTCACACCAACGGGAATTATCGGCTGACGTATACCGATTGCTACCAGTGTCATTCGGCGCAATTCCAGATGTCGGCGAACCCGAACCATGTTGCCGCCAACTTCCCCCATGACTGTCGTCCATGCCACTCCACGACGGCATGGCGGCCTTCAGCGTTCTACCAGGATCTACAGAATTTCCGGATCTACACCGGCAAGCATCGGAACAAATGGTCGGGGTGTGTCGATTGCCATCAGAACCCGGCGAACTTCACCGTGTTCTCATGTCTGGCGTGCCATGAGCACAGACAAAGTGCAATGGATCCGAAGCATTCGAACATCAGCGGGTATGCGTATTCGAGTCCGGCATGTTACAATT